>JAPPBZ010000045.1 GCA_026702635.1 Bacteroidota bacterium | reverse complement strand
TGACAGGACCGATTCCGGCGGAACTGGCAACGATGCCCGCACTGCAGAATTTGTCACTGGAGGGTAACCAGCATACGGGTACCATCCCCTCTGAATTGACAATGACGGGAGATCTGACAAAATTAATCCTGGCTCATAATCTCCTCAGTGGACCCATCCCCGAAGGGTTTGGAGGAGTAACTTCTCTCGGTACTCTGGATTTGGAGGGAAATCAATTGACTGGCAACGTGCCATTCGACCTAGGAATCAGCGCAAATATGCGAATCCTGAATCTCTCGGATAATCTGTTGACGGGTGAGGTAAATGCGCTGCCGGTCACATTAGACGAACTTCATTTGCGCCAGAACCAACTGAGCGGAGATTTTCCCTCAATCATCGGCCCACTCACATCACTGCGAAAAATAGATCTTAGAGAAAATGCTTTTTCGGGGACGCTCGAAGTGATCTATGGGCATCAGAGACTGATTGACATTCGATTAAGCAATAACCAGTTCACCGGTGGGTTTTCGCCTCCGCGCAGGACAATCTATTACCTGGAATATCTGGATCTTGCCAACAATAATCTCCACGAGATTGGTGCTCTTACCGAGTGGGCTTTTCTAGATACAGTCGATGTATCCGGGAATCAGCTCAACTTTACAGACTTGCTATCAAATGTTGGGTTGATTAATCGAGACTCATTTACGTATGCACCGCAGGACACCCTGGTTACATGGGTACAGAGAACTGACTCAGAAGTCATTTTCAGCGTGGCCGATTCGGCAGACGGGAATGTATATCAGTGGTATCGGGATGGGAATGCTCTGGATGGAGCAAATTCTGTATCCGTTCGCGTTGACGCCAATGAACCGGTTGCAAAGTATTACTGCGAAGTGACGAACGATATGCTGCCAAACCTGACGCTTATTAGTGAGGTCAAATCAACGGACTCCACCCCTACGCGTCGTACCAACCCCTTGCCAGAGAAAATCGAAACGATTACCGTTGGTCAGAATTTCCCAAATCCGTTTCGGACAGGAACTGCAATCCCGATTTCACTGACTGAGCCCGGGTTGGTAGAAATCAATATCTACGATATTACTGGCCGTAAAGCCCAATCCGTAAGAGAGACACTGAGTGCTGGCGAACATGTGGTATGGATCACGACGACCGGGTTGGCTTCGGGAAGCTACCGCTATGTGGTTCATGCCGGGGAGCATCATGTCGCACGTTCGATGATGCTCGTTAAATAAATAGATTGGATCAATTTCCAATCTGCCTCATAATTCATATTGATTCCAGATTGATCCATGTTCTCAAGACGATCATTCTTGCAACTTTCCAGTGGAGGCCTACTGGCGTTGTCCCAATTTCATAGCGAATGGGAAGCAGACATAGCGATCATTGGAGGGGGAACGGGAGGATGTGCCGCAGCATTGGCGGCGCTGAGAATGAATCAAAAAGTTATTCTCACCGAGGAGACCGATTGGATTGGAGGGCAGTTCACGCAGCAAGGGGTCCCGCCGGATGAACATCAGTGGATTGAAGCCCACGGGGCAACCGCCAGCTATCTGGCATTCCGGAATGAAATCCGTAGCTACTATCAAAGGCTTTATCCACTCATTAGCCCTGAGACAGAGTTCTTGAACCCGGGCACCTGTGGCGTCTCGCGACTCTGTCATGAACCTCGGGCCGCTCTGGCAATCCTCAATGACTGGTTTGCTCCCTACCTGAGCACTGGACAACTCCAAATATTATTGAATACCCAGCCTACTTCTGCTGAGGTTTATGGTGACAAAATCCAGGCGGTTCACATAGCGCCCACGCAGGGAGTAATTCGGGCAAAGTACTTTATTGATGCGACCGAAGATGGGTCGCTTCTTGATCTTTCACAGGCAGAATATGTGATGGGCGCAGAGCCGGACACTGGTGAGCTGCATGCATCCACGCGTCCCGGCCCCCATAATATGCAGGCTCCAACATGGTGCTTTGCAATGGATTATCGTCCGGGGGAAGATCATACAATTGAACGCCCCGAGTCATACGAATACTGGCGGGACTATGTCCCTCCAATTGAACCTCCATGGCCTGGAAAGCTCCTCAGCTTGACCTACAGCCATCCCATTACGCTTGAGCCCAGGACTGCATCATTTGACCCACGACCCGGAGCGGTCACCGAAAACTTTAATCTGTGGGTTTATCGCAGGCTCATAGATCCAGGGTTATTTGCACCAGGAACATATTCTGGGGGAATTTCCCTGGTAAACTGGCCTCAGAACGATTATATCAACGGCAATCTCTTTGGTACGCCCGACAGAAGCTTTCATCGGCAGGCTGCCCGCAACCTAAGCCTGTCACTCTTTTACTGGCTACAAACCGAAGTTCCACGAGAAGATGGTGGCCAAGGCTGGCCCGGACTCAGATTACGTGGTGATGTAATGGGAACGTCGGACGGACTTGCAAAAGCACCCTATTTACGGGAATCCAGGCGGATTCAATCCGAGTTTACCGTCACCGAGCATCATGTGGGAGGAGAAGCTCGGGAAGGCACGAATCGGGCTGAACATTTTGATGACTCAATCGGAGTGGGAAGCTATCGCATCGATTTACATCCATCTACCGGAGGGGACAACTACATTGATGTGGCCTCGCTGCCTTTCGAAATTCCGCTGGGTGCATTGATTCCGGTCCGGATGGAGAACTTGTTGCCCGCGGCAAAAAATATTGGAGTTACGCATATAACCGGTGGATGCTATCGGTTACACCCGGTCGAATGGAATATCGGTGAATCGGCTGGCACGCTTGCTGCCTGGTGTATTGCTAAATCAACAACACCAAGAGGAGTGCGTGCAAATCATTTGAGTGAGTTCCAGAGTTTATTAACGGAGCAGGGAGTGCAGTTGCGATGGCCCGAATCAATCTACTAACTAGTGAATGAGACGCCCGCGTACTCGCTACATACGATTACCTAAGCGTCAGCGACGATTGGTTGCTGTGCTGTTGGGCGGTTTTGCTGTACTGCTAGTCAACAGTCTTTTCCTGTACCTGGTTGAGGGATCGACGGCGCTACTCTATATGAGCAATGTGCTCCTGCACATTGGCCTGGGGACATTGTTTGTTCTTCCCACAGTAATCTTCCTGACCCTGCATCTGTCAAAGATGCCGCTGCGCAGCAATTGGAAAGCAACCCTGGCCGGAACTGTTACAGGAGCGTCACTCATCACGTTGCTGTCCACCGGGTTTGGGTTGGTATTTCTGGGTTCGACATGGGGTGCAGAGGCATTGCTCTTTATACATGTGATTAGTGTTGCCACATCGGTCATCGGATTTGTGGTCCACGTTTCCCTGAAAGAGGGCATACGGTACAGATTTCTGGAATGGGGACAGGCGTTTCGTTCGGGTGGGGCCCATGCATGGCGTCATCCGCTGTCGCTGACATTGATTGGCGGGCTTGCCGTGACGTTTCTGGTTGGGCTTGTGCCATGGTTGCAGGGCGGTGGTTCAATTTATGTGGAAGAGATGGAGGAGAACCCTTTGGCCGCGTCTCAGGCAATCTTGGCCCATGAAGGATATCTCAGTGATGAGGATTTGGGCAATTCTGAGTCCTGTGGTCAGCAGGGGTGCCATCCAGATGTTCTGGCGCAGTGGGAGGCATCCGTTCATCGTTTCTCGTCATTCAATAACCCCTATTACCTGAAAAGTATCGAAGCATTGATTGAGCGGGGCGGTAATGACCCTGCCCGATGGTGTGCGTCGTGTCATGATCCGCTGGTCCTCTTTACAGGGCGGTTAACCGACGAGCAGATTTTGGACTTTGAGCATCCAACCTCTCAGGCAGGAATTACATGTTTTTCCTGTCATGCAATTGAGGCCCTGAGAGATGTCAAAGGAAACGGCAGATATGTGATCTCTTCGCCAGATGAGTATCCATTTGCCCGGGCCAATGATGATACCCGTAAATGGATTCACAATACGCTTTTGCGTGCCAATCCCGGTCCACATAGAGAAGCTATGCTGAAACCTGTCCATCAGACCATGGAGTTTTGTG
>JAPPBZ010000166.1 GCA_026702635.1 Bacteroidota bacterium | reverse complement strand
GATGGTCTCATGCGTTTTGACTCCCCAGTCCTGAAAGCCTTTGTAGGACAGGAAATCACTGTTGATTTTGCGAATCTGCACCCCGACCTCCATAATGCTGTATTTCTGGATGGAGGAGTTGATGTACCGGCATTCGGACAGGATTTGGACGGCTATATGACCGATCCATCAAGTTCTGATACAGAATACATCCCACCTGCCCGGGCGGATCAAGTCCTCGGCTCTACCGGTGTATTATCTCAAGGTGAGTCGGCAAGCGCCGCAATCGGCCCGCTCTCCGAAGGTACCTATACATTCCTGTGTACCGTACCTGGACACTGGGCTCTGATGCAGGGCACATTGGAGGTTTTAGATCCTCCGATCCTGCGTCGCAATGATGCGGGCTGGACATGGACCGGCTCTGATGTCGATCTTGCACCCATCGTGTATCTGGCAGGCAGTGCCAGTCGCGGTTCCCAGTCCCACTACCACGCACGAGTATTTGGCTTTTCGGATGGGCAAATCCTGTTTGGGGCGGGTGATCGGACCTACGTGTACACCGAGACTTCGGATGAGGCATTTGAAGAGTTGCTAACGAATGCCTCACTGCTTGCACTCGCGAACAATAAACCTGTAGAGAGGCCAGAGAGCCGCCAGGCAATCATGCAACACGTGGAAGCTGGCCGTCCACTTATGATTACCCACCCTGCCTCCTGGTATAACTGGGAAGACTGGCCAGCTTATAATGAAATGCTCGTTGGTGGTGGAGCACGTAGTCATGAGCCTCTGCAAACTTTTTCTGTAGAGGTGCTCCAACCAAATCATCCGCTCATGGATGGCGTGCCGAATAGATTTGAAATCACGGATGAACTTTATCGGGCCGAACTCCTGCCAGACGCCAATGCAAATATTCTTGCCATTGGACGCTCTCATGAAACCAACGAGATATATCCGGTGATCTGGGTTCGCCAAGTCGGGGATGCTACGATCATAGTCAATACCCTTGGACATGACGACCGCGCACACGACCTTGCCGCTTACAAGCGTGTGATTGCAAATGCACGGACCTGGCTACTGCCCAATTAACCAACAAGCATATTCCCTTTGCGGTCGATCTCCAATTGGTTGTCCTTTTGGGACTATCTACCTAGAGATGTTATTTAGATCAATTCCGCTATCCCTCCGATGACGATTATTAGATTACTGCCCTTGCTGCTCATCATAGCCGGCTGCGCGGCTGAGCGCCCACCCAATATCGTACTCATCATGGCTGACGATATGGGCTACGAGACGCTGGGAGTGAATGGTGGATTGAGTTATGACACACCACATTTGGATTCTCTCGCTCAACATGGAATGCGGCTCACTCATGCATTTTCAACCCCTCTCTGTACACCCTCAAGGGTGCAGTTGATGACTGGCAAATATAATTTTCGAAACTACATTGGATTTGGTTTGCTGGATCCAGCTGAACAGACATTTGCCCATCTGTTGCAGGATGTCGGCTATGCCACAGGAGTTGCTGGCAAGTGGCAGTTGTATGGTAACACGTACCAACGAGAACTGGCGGGACGGGGTGGATCAACTCCCGAGGAAGCAGGATTCGAAGAATTTGCACTTTGGCAGTACATCGAGCGTGGCAGCCGTTACAAGTCACCTACAATACATTACTCTGGTCAGGAACCTGAAACATTCCCCGATGCTTATGGGCCGGATCTCTATACAGATTACATTGAGGAATTCTTTGAACGACACCAGGATGAACCGTTCTTTTTGTATTTCCCGATGGCCTTGCCGCATGACCCTTTTCTACCACCGCCCAGCCATCCTGATTTTGATAGCCTTGACATTGCCACAGCGCGCAACGATACTGCATATTTTGCTCCCATGGTGAGCTATGTGGACAAACTGGTTGGCCGTATCACCGGCAAACTACATGAATTGGAGCTTGACCGCAATACATTGGTGTTGTTCACAACGGACAATGGGACCCATCGGATCGTATCCTCTCAGCACAAAACAGGGCTGATCCGAGGTAGAAAAGCTTATCCTGTCGCTGCGGGAACGCATGTACCACTCATCGCATACTGGCCCGGAACGATTCAGCCGAATATCGTCAATGATGCGCTGGTGGACTTCACAGATTTTCTACCAACTCTGATGGAAGCGGCAGGGAGTAGCGTCCCAGACAGTTTTATGGCAGACGGACTGAGTTTTTACGGTCAGTTGACCGGACTAGCGGATACCACACGCAGCTGGATCTATTGCCATTATGATCCACGCTGGGGCCGGTTTGCGCCGGCGCGATGGGCGCAGGACCAAACCTGGAAACTCTATGAAAATGGACAATTTTTCAACTGGTCCGAGGACCGCGATGAGGTTCATGCCTTGGAGGATTCTACCCTTGACGAGCGTGCCCAATTGGCGAAAAACAAGCTGCAGAACGTCCTTGACCAGATGCCTGCACTGCCACAGGTTCAATCCGAGAACTGAACTGGGCTGGATGATAGGACTGCTTGGTAGTTGTACGGCCGCTCGCTGACCTTGCTACCGGCAATCGATCTGACAGTTGCTCTCAATCAGCCAGTCAGCGCTTCCAGTCCCCTGACCAGACGATCGATTGCTCGCGTCAGCGTTGATTCCTGAAGAGCACCATACGCAATCCGCAGACTGGTAACTCCTTCCATTCCGAACGTATCTCCGGGAATTACAGCCACTCCATACTCCTTGATTAAACGGGTCGTGAGCGTCTTCGCATCAAACTGCGAGTCAACCGATAACAGAAAGTAAAATGCACCATCGGAAGGAGAAATCGTGACGGGAGCCTGCATACTCCGTAGGCGCTGCAAAACGAGTGTACGCACCTCGGCCATGGAACTCACATACTGCTTGCAGTAGTTACCCCCGTCTTCCAATGCTTTGAGTGCCGCTACCTGGCTCAGGATTGCTGGGCAGATCTGATTCGTATCCTGGATTTTTCGCACATCGGCGAGGATATGCGGCGGGATCGCCATGTACCCCAGCCGCCAACCTGCCATCCCGTACGCTTTGCTCATGGAAAAGAGTGAGATTGTGTGCGCATGCGCCCTGGGAGCACTTCCTGGGGAATAATGCTCCGCCCCATCAAATGTGAAGTACTCATATGCCTCGTCAGACATGTGATAGATGCCATGCCGAGCGCACAGATCATTGATCGCTCTAAGCGTTTCCGGAGGATATACAACGCCTGTTGGGTTGTTCGGTGAAATCGTAACAATTGCACGGGTCCGGGGAGTGATCGCACGTTCAACGGCACTAACATCTGGAATCAATGAATCGTCGAGTGTAACCAGAACCGGCGTGCAGTCCGCGATACGCGTTGCCATTTCGTGATTGAAGTAATATGGCACGAGCAGAATGACTTCATCTCCCGGGCTGGTCACCGCCAATAGCGATGCGAAGAACGCCATATTGCTGCCAGCAGTCACGACGACTTCATAACCGGGATCCAAGCGGTTCTCTGTGCTGAGTTTCTGTGCGAATGCATCTCGGAGCTCCGGCCTCCCGATGACATACCCATAGCCGTGAGTATCTGGGGAGGTGACCGCCTCGGCGGCTGCTTCAAGCGCTGAAGTCGGCGGGCCATAATGAACCACGCCTTGCCCAAGAGAGATCGTCCCTGGGTTATCCTGCATAAGATCTGCAACAAACCCCATTACGGGCATTTGCACTGACATCATGCGATCTGATCGCGAAGGTACTGTCACAACAGTTTTATTTTGTGTCGCTGGAAGTGTGAAGATACTCAAGTCGGCTCTTTGTACAATCCAAACAATAGAATGTATCGTAATCTGATACGGATCGTTAAAGCCCTTTCATTCATTCCCTCCTGACATTGTGATAACCCTCACTTGTGACGCCTTACTGTTTGACCTTGACGGTGTACTCATAGACTCCAACGATGTCTACGAAACACACTGGGCAATCTGGGCAAAAGAGCGGCGCGTATCGGTTGAACACATTCTGCATGTTCATCATGGTCGCCCTGTTACGGAAACGATCCGACTGGTCGCTCCCCATCT
>JAPPBZ010000133.1 GCA_026702635.1 Bacteroidota bacterium | reverse complement strand
CCGTACGGGGCTGCGTTCACAGATTTCGCGATTTCGCCGGTCATCCGGCTGGACCAATATGTAGAGCGTGAACTGGAAGGACGCATTCGGGGTAGAGCGGAGACCTTCTGGCGAAATCTCAAGTTTGGCACCTATCTCTCTTCCAGGGAAATTCTAGAGGGCATGAGTCTATTTGGCGGGTTGTTGATTGGCCCGGGATCCCATGGAGACGGCCAATTTTTTGCACCCGCCAATTTATTGGCACTGGAACGGGACGCATTCCTTCAGTTTGATTATGCCAGAGGGTTCCGGCTCATCCCCAAACGATGGTCTCCCCAGGTATCTATTCAGCTTTATAATATTCAGCGTAGTGTAGAAAACGGGTTGTCAATTGAGGAGCATCCCTGTACCGCATGCCTGCAGGAAACCACCAATGCAGACTTAACCTATGGTCTATGGGAAGGCAATGTCTATTTGCGCAGCAAGGTCCATCGGAGTACTTTATTGGAAGTAGGATACCGCTACAGCCCTTACCGCGTGACCACTAACCGGTTTTACTCGAAAGAATTAGCGGACTGGATCCCGAGCACTTCGTCGCGCTATTATATTGGGCGCAGCTACATGGCGAATGTGTATTTTGAATTGCAGCGAGCGCATCGTGAATCCGATATCATGCGAACCGGTATTCGCATGACCGCATCCTATCAACGGGAAACCGGACGCCTTTTGGATCGATTCGATATTCGAGATGGTCAGTTGGTTCCCGTCTACAATACCAGTATTCTTCACCGCCTGAGAGTGGATCTGGAAGGTGGCATTCGTTTACCTGGACAAATTTATGGCACCTCACATGGACTGAGTATGAAAATGCGTGCATCAACGTTGTTTGGCAAGCGCGCAGATTCATTTTATTTCGAGTATGTAGGGGGGCTTTCAGGAGCCCGGGGTTATCCTTTTTATGGATTGGGGGGAACGGAAACTCTGTGGGTGCAAGCATCGTGGCTCTTGCCGCTTTTACCAGATATAAAGCGCCAAATTGGGCCGATTTATTTGGATAAAGCATTCCTGCGGCTCTATGCGGATGGGGCACGGGTTCAACCAGAAAGCCGCGCACTTCGCAAAGATATTGGTGCCGAACTTCGCTTGATGATGGGAAGTTACTATCTCTTGCCTACGGCCCTGTTTGTGAGTGCGACGTACGGAGCAGATTCATTCGAGGTTCAGTTGGATGATGCATTCATCACCTCACAGCCAAGCGTGAGTTACGGAAAGCAGGTTCAATGGCACTTTGGGGTTCTATTCGGGTTTGATTTTTGAGGCTAGGTAAAATCGCATGACGCTCATACTTGTTTTTTCTTTTCTGTTTATTGCAGTCGGCGTTGGGATCATTTATTTTGCCCTGCGCAAAAACCCATACCCGATCCCTCAAGGGGCGGTGCAATGGATGGTCACGATCATGTGCGTCTTACTTGTGTGCTTATCGGGTCTGACCATTGCACTTGTCTGGACCCACCAAGAACACTCCAGCACCGCACTTCCGTCCACCTATGTCGAACCCTTTGAATTCCAGTTGGTCTCCGACCAGGAAAAGAGAAACATCGCCGATTACAGTGGTCGTGTAGTTCTACTGAATTTCTGGGCAACCTGGTGTCAGCCTTGTATCACCGAGTTGCCTGAACTTGATGCACTTCAGGTTGCCTATCATGACAAGGGGTTGGTGGTTTTAACCATATCAGATGAAGCCTTAGAAGAACTCCAGTTGTACACGGATCTGTTACCAGAGGAGACCGTGTCAGGCTATGTGAAGCTGGAAGACTTGCCGGAATCGTTCCAAAATGAGCTTGCGTTTGGACGTCCGGTCTCGTACGTGATTGATGGTACGGGGATGATTCGGGAACGCATTCGTGGTGCGGGCAACTTCGCATATTTCGAAAATTTGGTTACTCCATGGCTGGCCGCTCTTGAGTCATAACGCCATGCGATATATTTTATTTGTGCTTGTATTTGGCGGTTGCGTCAGTACCAATGTGCAGGCACAGCCAACGGCCGATAGTTTGGAGGCATTGTTTTCAAGCTCACGAAAAAGTGTTCCCCTCGCGTTCGGCATGTCTGCAATCGTTCCTGGTGCAGGTCAAGCCTATAACCGCAGCTGGGTTAAGGCGGCTGTTGCTGTTGCCGGAGAAGCGACAGTACTTCTGCTATATAGATCTTGGCGTCAGAAAGGCACAGATGGCAGAGATGCCTATCAAATGGAAGCGCACGCCCACTGGAGCCCGGTCCGATATGCATCCTGGTTGAATGATTACATGCAATACTTGAATCACTTGCCAGGTGGACAGCCGGTCACGGCTGCACCAATAGAAATTTCCCCACTACTCTCAGGCATTAACCTTGCAAATCCAGATACTTGGTCTCAATCGGAACAGTTGGCGATCCGCTCTCTTATTCAGGAAATTCGACGAGTGGAGGGTGTTGTGTATAACGGGAATACGGGAGCCGCGTTTTCGCACGTATTACCGTTTTTTGGGGAGCAGCAGTATTATGAATTAATCGGTAAGTATTTCCAGTATGCTCCAGGATGGGATGATTATGTTGCTCTCACGCGGGATGGTCGGGTTACTTGGATTGGTGAGAATGGAGAGTTCATTCCCTCCATTGAACCGGAAACAGGTGAGTCGGGAGATACCAAGACGCATGTATCTCCCCGATTTTATCGGTATGCAGACAGTCATGCGGATGCAAATACATACCTGCGAAGAGCCTCTCGAATTACCACATTATTGATTGCGAATCATGTGATTGCTGCGGTGGATGCAGCTATATTCGCCCGGTTACACAACCGTCGTGTACAAGTGAGTCTTGGGTTACTGAACGATATGCAAGGTAGAACTTACATTGCGCCCCGTCTGAGTTTTATTCTTGACCAATAGTGACGTCACTCGATGATGAATCTCTAAAAATCTCCCAGACTAAAAGTAGGTTGACCCTGCGTTGTTATATTAGCCTAACCACAGCAATTTATCTGACATTATGAATTGGCAAAAACAGTTGCACATCTGGATTATCCTCGGTCTTGTATTGGGATTGGGGTATGGGATTCTTTCCGCCGCGATGGGATGGGGAGAATTCACGCAAAATTGGATCAGCCCATTCGGGGATATATTTTTGAATTCCCTGTTTATGATTGCGGTACCACTTGTTTTGGGATCGATCATCACGGGGATCTCCTCACTTTCAGATACACGTAAGCTTGCGCGTATCGGTGGCAAGACAATTGCAATCTACATCGGTACGACTGTTTTTGCGCTGATTATTGGATTAATTCTTGTCAATATCGTCCGTCCCGGTGATACCGTCCCCGAAGATGTGCGTACCGAATTGCAAGCCGAATGGAGCGATATGGCAGAAGAGCGTCAAGAGAGTGCTGTTTCAGCCGAGGAGCGTGGCCCGCTTCAAGCGTTTGTGGACATGGTACCCCGAAATATTGCAGCGGCGGCCTCGAATAATCGCAACATGCTGCAAATAGTTTTGATTTCCGTGCTGTTTGGGATTGCATTACTCTTGGTTCCAGAGGAGAAGGCACGGCCGCTACTAGGCTTCTTTGAAAGCCTGACCGCGGCTGTCATTAAGCTCGTGGAAATCATCATGTGGATTGCGCCGCTTGGTGTGTTTGCTCTTCTTGCGGACACCGTCAGTTTGATTTCGGGCGATAATCTGGGTGAGCTTTGGAGTCTCCTAGGAGCGCTAGGCTTTTATATGCTCGTCGTGTTAGCCGGTCTGATTCTGCAGGTGGTGATCACATATGGATCCCTGATCAAGTTCTTCACCCCATTGGGGATCAAGAAGTTCGTCATGGGGATTGCCCCCGCTCAGCTGGTTGCTTTCAGCACCTCCTCAAGTGGAGCGACACTTCCTGTAACGATGGACCGCGTTGAGAATAATCTGGGAGTCAGTGAGGAGGTATCTTCGTTTGTGCTGCCACTTGGAGCTACAATCAATATGGACGGTACGGCCCTTTATCAGGCAGTCGCCGCTGTGTTTATCGCTCAGACACTGGGAATTGCATTAGGGTTTATGGA
>JAPPBZ010000016.1 GCA_026702635.1 Bacteroidota bacterium | reverse complement strand
TTGGCGGCTGCACGAATCGCACACCTTTCGCCACGAGACGCTCGTGCTCGGCTCTGACATCGTCGACCGCGAAGGCCGTGTAGGGGATCCCGTCCTCCACAAGCGCCTTCCTGAACGGACCAACTGCGGGGTGTTCAGCAGGCTCAAGCACCAATTCGGTCCCCTCCGGAGCTTCCTCGGATACCACGGTGATCCACGCGTATTCTCCCAGGGGGATATTGTGTTTGAGCCGAAAGCCAAGTATTTCTGTGTAGAAACTAAGTGCCTTCTGTTGGTCGTTCACGAAGACGCCAGCTAGGTTGATTCTCATTTCTTGATGTTCTCGTCTGTTGAGTGTGAAGTGTCCTCATCTGCTGAAATCGGCCATCGCTCCCTGATTGCCTTGAGCGGGGCGCCCACGAACCAGTGGAGCTTTGACCTCCCCACGCGTCTCGTGCGAATGAGCCCGACGGCTTCCAGGACATCTAGGTGTTGCGAGATCGCCTGTCGCGAGGAACTAATGCCGTGTTTCATGATCAGGCGTGCACAAAGCTCGAAAAGCGATTGACCCGACCGATCCACGAGCTCATCCAGGATGGCCCGCCTAGTTCGGTCAGCGATTGCGCGATAGATGTCCACATGACCCAATATAGTGTAATCTCCCAGAATATGCAAGCACGGGCTTGCATATCAACTCCTGCGGGTCGATGAGCGCCACGAAGTGCCCCTCACGCTGGAGTAGATCATTCGCTAAGAGCGAGAACATCGATTTCAGTGACGTACCGGAACTGGGCGAGGAATTCTGGGAGCGGGCGGAAGTCGCAATAACCTCCAGAATTCTGTGGAGGTTATTGAAGATTACCAAGCTACGTACTTCATATTTCCCTAAAAATTCACACGAATTCCCAAGGTGGGTTCAAAGCGTCTCTGAACCAAATAATGGGGTACAGGATCAATAGGTTCAAAGGTGTATCGGGCCTCTGTGCGAAGGAAGATTGATCCCCTGATACGGAGGACGGTGGCAAAGATGAGTGCGCTTTGTTCGGAAAAAGCTGTGAACACATCTGCGAATGTGTGTTCTCCTAAGCGATCAACACCAACCTCAAGATTAAAGTAGGCACCCGCCTTCATGAATAGCCGGAAGTAAAGCTCACTAAGCCGCTGGGTGCCATAATGCCGTCGCCAGCTATAGGCAATCCAGAATGTATCCCTGATCTGGAGTTCAAATTCTGTAAGTAGATCGGTGACGCCGCGAGCTTCCTGAAGGAGTAAACCTGCAAAATCTCCCGATGCGATACTCTGTAAATCTGCTCCACTACGGATGATGCGATTCTGGGAATTGTTCACACTAAACAGAGTTCCTATATAGCCTGGGATGAAATGGCGACTGTTGTAGAAAGCCCCGACTCTTATCCGAAAGCTTAATATATCCAGAAAACCCAAGCTTCTTACATCAGCACCAAATGCCAACCCATCCCCATATCGTGTATACCATGCGTAGCTGACATAGGGAGCAAAGGCGATGCGCCCTGTCTCAAACAATTCGCTCTGTAAATCAATACTCCACGCTGTCAAATTGGTAGGATGATGATTGGCGTAGTTAATTCCCAGTTCACTGGTATACGGGAGGTCAAGGCTTGCTCTTGCACCAACCAAGTTATTAAATAATACGTCTGCTGTGAAACCACTGAATTCGAAGATACCTGTAGCCCACGCCAGTTCAGCTCCAATGGTTCTCGCATCCCAGGAGGCAGATGAACTAAAATGATTAACCACATGTCCGATCCCGTGGCGCATATCTCGAATCGGACCGATACGGGCATAACGGTTATCTGCCTGAATGCGGGCAAACTGAATGAGACGCAAGAAATCATAGGCTTCGTCCCAGTCGGGCGCGTAACGTCCAAGAGGTCCCTGTCTCACACTTCCACGCAATCGCAATGCAAAAGGGTAATTGGCAGTTTCCAAGTTCAGTGACACAAGACCTCTCCACTGCGCACCAATTAGCGATACTCCACCCATAACATCAAGTTGTCTATGAGTCTGCCAACGCTGCTCCACAAGCTTTTCTGACAGTTGGTTCATGCCTCCAAATCCACTTTGTGCCATACAATCCGCAAGTGAGATTCGTGCAATAAGAAGGCCAAGAAATAGAAGCCGATACATGATTCAGCAAACCATAGAAAGGAAACACACACGCGATACTCTCATACGAACTCACTATGAGCGCCGACATACCAAATAAGCTGGGGCTTTTTCTTCTGGAAACCGTACTGTATCCAGGCGAGCGGAAAAATCTGCATATATTTGAGCCGCGTTACAAGGAGATGGTCGCCAACTGCTTGGCTAAGAATATGCCGTTTGTGATTGTACGTGGCAATGACAGACAGATAAATGAAGTTGGCTGTGTCGCTCATATTGAACATGTTCTCGCGCAATATGCTGATGGCCGAGTTGATATCCAAGCTGAAGGAATTCATCGAGTTCAAATTATCCGAATAGATAGAACCAAAGCATATCAGCAGGGACTGGTGGAGCAGTACAATGATACAACTGAAGCGGTATCTCTGATCAAAAAAGAGCAACTCATTGCGCAGCATATTAAACTTTTGGAAATTGCTGGTCGAACGGTGGATCCTCAATATTACCAATCCGAGCATTCAGTCTCATGGCTAATCGGGCGGAATTGTGGCCTGTCACTTGATCAACGCCAAGGCTTACTCGAAGTGCAGTGCGAGAGTGAGCGGGTTCAGTTCTTAAGCGAATACCTTGCGGAGCTGATCCCCAAGGTTGTAGAAAAATGGGAAGTTCGTCAACGGATCATGTCAAATGGACACTTCAAGGACTTCCCTCCCGAAAAAAGTTAGCGCTAATGTCACAGATTGGACGGTATACGCTGCATACGATTGAGTGCGGTCGCTTCAGACTTGACGGGGGCGCAATGTTTGGGATTATTCCACGCGTACTATGGGAACGCCGGATCCCACCGGATGATCGCAACCGTATCCAGATGTCAATGAGATCACTCCTTCTTGAAGGAGATGGTCGTCTCATCCTCATTGATAATGGTGCTGGAGACAAGTATGACCAGCGGTTTAGAGATATCTATGCATTGGAGGAATGTTTATTGGAAGCTTCTCTCAAGAAGGCAGGTTTTGGTGTTGAGGATATTACAGATGTCATTCTGACACATCTACATTTTGATCACGCGGGTGGGAGCACTGATCGCAGGGGCTCCCGAGTTGTCCCCAAATTCAAAAATGCCACCTATCATTTGCAACAGCATCACTTGGAAGTTGCCAGAAATCCCAATATCCGTGAAAGAGCGTCTTTTTTCGCCCATAATTTTGAGCCATTGGCTGCATCAGGACAGCTAAAAACACATCTTGGTGGAGGGAGTATTTTTCCAGGGGTAGATCTTTTAGTGATGAATGGACACACGACCGCGCAGCAGTTGGTCAAGGTCAGTGGAAGGGAGGGGGCCCTTGTATTTTGTGCCGACCTTTTACCAACGGTTCATCATTTGCGAGGTCCCTGGGTTATGGCTTATGATGTTCAACCGCTGATCACGATGAAGGAAAAGGACATGTTTCTTCGCGAGGCACTGGAACATCAATGGCAACTATTTTTTGAGCATGATCCCGAAGTTACTGTCGCCAGCTTAGATGAAACGGAGAAAGGCATTGCTGCCTGCATGCCTAGATCGCTGGCGGAGATATTCTGATTTGAGGAACACTCAGAGGATGCGCGAGTAAACTTGGTCTCTCACCCAAGATTTTTGTTACCTGAAAAAAGCTACCCAGTGTATAGGTGCGACCTGTAGTCGTGCGAATCAATAGCTAAATTAAGTGCCTTTAGGCGTTTTTCTAGACTGGTGTATCGGGTAAAGACATTTGCCGTTTTATTCCTGTTAGGAACTGGGAGCTCTATACCAGTTGCAGCACAGGATGCGTCTCTGCGCCTTATTGAATCTGGGCCGGGCCGTAGCCTTTATGAATTGAATGCGGAATGGGGAGATGCGGAGAACTCACTAGGTGAAAATATAAAGGTATTAATTCTAACGAATCCTCCCCCTCTGGTGCAGCCTTCGGTCCGCGT
>JAPPBZ010000227.1 GCA_026702635.1 Bacteroidota bacterium | reverse complement strand
TCCCTTGAAAGCATAGTTGGGTACGGTCGCCGCAGGCATTTTCAGTGCAATCTTGGCTTCTTGGGCAGGGGATCCTTCATGCAGGATGCGTTGAATATCCGGTGCGGCAACATACTCGATGTAGTCCATATCGTTGGGCCTGCCAGGGATCCCGTTCGTAATGTATAAGTCCTTCCAACCATCCCCATCAAAGTCTCCCGCCAGAGGAGCCCATGACCAGTCGGTTGCGGTAATCCCGGCGAAGGATGCAATCTCGCTAAAGAAAGGCGTCCCTTCGGGAGTGATTCCCCGATGTAGTTGTAGCGTGTTCCTTGCAGCCTGCGGGCCATAACCAAAATCTGCCAGAATTCGCATCCGTGCGTCCGCATTTGCATTGCCAGCGGTACGCTGAGTTGCCAGATCCGGGGGTAGCATATCCAGTGCAACAATGTCCGGCAGGCCATCATTGTTCAGATCAGCAATATCAACCCCCATGGTTGAGCGACTGGTCTGCCCGGTTGTTTCCCAGAGCAATTCCGTGAATGTCCCCAGTCCAGTATTTAGATATAAGTAGTCATCTTCGTGGAAATCATTGCCGACGTATAGATCTGGCCAGCCATCCTGGTTCAGGTCACTGGCCGCAATCCCCAGACCATATCCCAAAGCACTGCTGTAGATACCGGCCTCCGCTGCAATGCTAACAAAGTATCCATCATCCTGGCGATAAAATTTATCCCCCACTCTCGGTGCATCAATCATTCTCCCCCAGGAAGGGACGTAGGATTCCCGCGAGTGAAGTGCGTGATTGAGCAGATATAGATCCAAGTCTCCATCCAAGTCGTAGTCCACCCAGGCTGTATGCGTGGAGAGGCCTTCAAAGTCCAGCCCGTAGCGCTGGCTCTCTTCCTTAAAGGTCCCATCCTGTTGATTGACATAGAGTTGATTGTGTCCGGCCTTAGTGAGATGGTTGACTTTGCAGACATAAATATCAAGCCAGCCGTCCCCATTCACATCCGCCATACTGACGCCGGTAGACCAGGTATTTTCTTCAGAAAGAATACCCGCAGCGGCGGTCATATCGTCAAACCGAAAACTTCCCCGATTCAGGTAGAGACGGTCAGGGACCTGATTGCCAGTCAGAAACAGGTCGGGCAGACGGTCATTGTTGATATCTCCGACGGCGACTCCACCTCCATCGTAGAAATACAGGTAATCAATGATATTGAAATCGTCTTCCGGTGCCAGTGTGTTCTCAAAATCTACACCGGTTTGGGCCTTGTCCAGCAGGGTAAACAACCTGTCCTCAGATCTCGGTTCACCCCTGCAGCTCAGAAAGAGGACCAGTAGCAGGACGAGGCTAATCCGCATATGCAAAGATACTGAGCGTATCGTTGTTGCGGGCGACAATAACATGGGTACGACCATTGACCTCAATCGTCAGAATTTGCCGCACCTGCCCCTCAACAAAAAAGCCAGACGCATGCCAGGTCAGCGGTTCCGTGGAGGGAGTCATGAATGCAGTACCGTAGCTGGCATCATACCTTCCTGCCTCCGGCTTCACCTCGTGCAGATTGCCTCCAGCCAGAATCAGATGCCCATTTTCCGTAGGAAGGTTGGCCATGCCATATACAGGAGAGAGTTGAATTTCCTGAGGTGCTGAGTTGAGGGTGAAGTTTCCGGCTCCGTCATTGATCCCGATCATGCTTCGGAGTTCATTCACTCGCAGGTGCGTTGCCCGGCTCAACTCCTCTTCCGAAAAGATGTCCTGGATCGTAGCTTCAGCGTACGATGCATAAGTTGGGAAAGCCCGGACCAGATGGGGGATTTGCCCAACCAGGTCATGGCGTAAATGCCAAGGCAGTTGAAGCCCATCTATGGTTCTGGCAAAAACTTGCTCTACGCTCCCATTACGATCAAAATCGGCGACCCACATGTCTACAGGGGGTTTGAACCGCGAGTTGAGGCCATGATTGCCCGCAATAAAGTCCAGATCTCCATCCTCATCCAGGTCCAGGGCCAGGATCGATTGCCACCATCCAGCAGTATTTTCTAGTCCCGCGGCTGTTGGCACAAAAGCTCCCTGATCATTTTTCAATAAAGTCAACGGCATCCATTCTCCACTAAGGAGTAGGTCTGGGCGGCCGTCTCCGTCAAAATCTGCACAGGCAGCGTCGGTGACGAGTCCAATAGACTCAAGGTTGGGCGCAAGGCGGGAGGTGGCATCGGTGAAGGTTCCGGTTCCGTCGTTACTCAGTAGTTGGCTACGGACGGGAACCCCGTACGCAAACGGCTGCAATCGGCCGCCAAGGAAGAGATCTAGATCCCCGTCCGTATCAAAATCTAGGGAGCAGACCGTTGAAGTGGGAGAAAATCCGCGTGGACTGAGTCCGATCAATGACTCGCCGCGGGAGAGTGATCCTGTGCCATCGTTGAGGTAAAGCCGGTCCACCAGTGCTGAGCTGCTGCTGGGTAGTTCGCTACTGCCACTTGCCACGAATAAATCCTGATCGCCATCTGCGTCTATATCCAACCACTCGCAGTCCACATCTTCCGAGGTGGCATCCCCTTCTAGTACGGACTGAGGAATCTGTTCAAAGGATCCGCGATCCGTTTGTACAAATATGGCTCCGGCTTGATTACGTGCTCCACCGAGATACAGGTCCTGTTGTCCGTCTCCGTTGAGGTCTCCTTTACACATGGCAGGACCTTCGGTCGAGCGCATATGAAAAAGCAGGGGTTGTTGATCAAAGTCGCTGAACACGTTTTCCCGGTGACGCCACCCCAATCCAAGTGAATCTGCGTCAACTGGGATCAGGAGTGGATCCTGCCTTGATAGTTGTGCAGGAAGGGGAGCAGAGGTTGATTCAGAAGAGGCCGAAGGCTCTTGAAACTCAAGGCGCTGACTTGTGCGGACATTTTCATGATGAGTCACAGCACCATTGGGCCAGTGGATGACCAGGGAGTCTAGCGTTTTCGTGTCGGGTCCAAGCCCGAGGTGTAGAACCGGGTCAACACTACTTTGGAATCCCCTGACAGGCTGCTGCTCAATATACCAGAGTCTGGAGCCTTGCCAGGCGCTGATCTGTGTGCCCACGGCCTGTGTGTTAGGAGGCCTGCCTTCGAGTACAATCTGGAGCCACTGGCGGTTCTGGAACTGATCGGTCGCCCGGTTACGAAACAGCATTGGTGCTCCCCCAATATTGTTGATCAAAAGGTCTAGGTCCCCGTCCAAATCCAAGTCCGCATAAGCACTGCCATTCGAAAAACCGGGTGCTGAAAGCCCCCAGGCTTCCGTGAAGTCATCAAAGGGCCGCGTAGGGTTTCCAGCGAACATGTGGTTCGGGATGGGTTGGGTTGGGATCATTTCGATCAGGGTTTTCCAATCCACATAGTTTTCGCTGGTTAGCAGGTTTCGGGTGTCTTCATCCCGAATTTCTTCCAGGTAGTCTGCATTGGTCAGATCGCGATAAATCCCGTTTGCTACAAATATGTCCCGTGTTCCATCATGGTCATAGTCGGCGATTAGTGCTCCCCAGCTCCAATCACTTGCGTGTAGACGAAGCATCCTCCCGACCTCAGCGAAACGTATCGTGGAATTCAGGTCTTTGCCCCGGTTCATCTGCAGCGTATTGCGGGTGAACTGATGGTAGTAGTCGTCACGTACGTAGGTTTTGTAACGCTCCCAGCTATCAAATGCAGATACTGTCTTGAGGCGGTAGTCTGTTGCCGGGAGCATGTCTGTGACAAAAATGTCCAGATAGCCATCTCCATTGAGATCCGCCATATCGGCTCCCATAGCAGCAGCACTCACACTTTTGATGCTCTTTTGAAGCGACTCGGAGAAGGTCCCGTCCTGATTGTTGATGTAGAGATAATCGTACTCAAAAAAATCATTCGAGATATAGAGATCAGGCCATCCGTCACGGTTCACATCACCGACAGAGGCACCAAGGCCAAAGCCAATCTCGCTGCGATAGATCCCGGAGCTTGCGGTGACATCTGTAAAATGTGCATCGGGAGCTTCGTTACGAAATAGCCGATCACCCCCAGCCATATGCGGTACATGGCGTGTATTGACTTCGAGGTTGAAGTCCAGAATGCTTCGAAACGAGTTA
>JAPPBZ010000343.1 GCA_026702635.1 Bacteroidota bacterium | reverse complement strand
GAGCCGCTGGGTTGGGAGTAAATTGCAGATCCTTGACGGCTTGCAGCACGCGCCTACGTTTGTCTTCGCTAACGGGAGCAGAGTTATTAAGTACACGAGATACGGTGGAGATAGATACATTAGCACGGCGTGCTACATCATGAACAGTCGGGTCCATCAAAAGCAAGAAATAAGAAACAAAGGGTAATGATACCTCAAACTGTATGAATTAACGGAATTCATGGCACAAAGCCCTCAGGTTGTTTAAGGAAATCATATAATCATTGCAACCATAATGGGCCATTTGGGAAACAGTCAGGTCAGATAACTAGTCGCAGAACGGACGCGGTGCCCAGAGGACTTGGCCGCAGTCAAAGATAATGAAACGTCAAAACGGCTGCAGATTGAGAAATAGTTCAGAATAAAGTAGTGGATACGGCATGAACCCCAGCCATGAGGTCACGCAGTACTCGCACGATAATTTAGGGGAATTTTCTGGGATAATAAGGATCCTTGCGGCGTTGAGACTGACTGGCTATTGTTGTCAGGGATGAAAAGGCAGGTGATAATCAATGTCCAATAGTACATCAGTGACGGGAAGTGCTGACGGGTTTAGTCCAGTCGCGATTAGCCCAGTTTGCTTACTTTTATCGGAGAAATCCGGATTGGAATACGATGGACACTGCGCCAACCAGATCCAGTTAACCGCAGTGTCAGCGGTCTTACAGAGTATGGATCCGGTATTGCTTGGTTGAACATGCGAACGGCTGTTTTCAAGGTCTTGGCAATACTATTACCACTGGTGCTTCTGGTAGTAGCGGAGGGAGTCGTCCGTTTTTTCGGGACGGATCCTTTTGTCATTCCTGTCCCGGGAGAACCAGAATATCAGACCGTAAATCCTGCCTATGCAAGTCGTTATTTTCGGGGGTTTGTTCCCCAGGTTGCCTACAATCCTTTTCTGAAGGAGAAGCCCGACTCCATTCTTCGGATTGTAACCCTAGGTGGATCGTCCACTGCCGGTTATCCGTATCCATTTAATTCTGGATTTCCAGAGAGAGTTGCAGCAAGGCTGCGTTCAATCGAGCCAACCCGACAGGTGGAAATGATCAACCTCGGGATGACTGCGCTCAGCAGTCATGTCCTCCGAGATATTACTCCCCATGTTCTCCAGATGAAGCCGGACATTGTCCTGATCTATGCAGGGCACAATGAATACTACGGGGCCTACGGAGCCGGTGGTCCGAATCGGAGTCGAATACTTACGCGTACGCTTTTCTGGTTCAAGAAAAGCGTACTGTTCCGAAGGTTTGAGCGGATTATTTCACCCCCTAACGAATCGAACCGAACGATGATGGCACAGTCTACAACAGACGTCGCCATTACCCGGGACGGTCCGGTATACGATGCCGGGATAGAGAACTTTGAAAAAAACTTGGCGGCAATCCTTCGATCACTAGATCGAGCGGGGATCCAGACCTATGTCGGCACATTGGTCTCGAACCTTCGCGGCCAGCCACCCCTGGGAGTCGACTCAACTGCCGCTGAGGCATGGGAGCACGGCCAAGAGAGTTGGGTACTCGGGGACTCGACCGCTGCAATGGAGGCCTTCGTAGAAGCCAAGGAATATGATCCCATTCGTTTCCGAGCTCCAGAGGTAATGAACCAGGTGATCCATCGTCTGGCATTGGATCACGGTGCGATTCAAGTGGATACGGAGTCATTCTTTGCGAATCAGGTCAACGACTCTCTGTTCACCGACCATCTTCATCCGACCGCATTTGGGTATGATCTGGTCGCGAAGGCTTTCATCCGTGCCATGGAGGAAAATGTGAATGACGATAGCCCGGATTTGGGTGCCCCAGATCCATCCTCATTGGATGCTGCGTATGCTAGATTACTGATCGCCAGGCTCCGTTTAGGCTTTCCGTTCAGAGAGGGGCTCACAGAAGAGGAGGAAATGCGCCAGTTTGATCAGATCTTAGAGATCCACCGGGAATCGGGAAGTTCCGCAGATTCATTGGCAACGCTGGCCGTTACCATCCAACTGCCTATCTATGAAGCACTGTTGGAAGCCAAGACGCACAACCTTACAACTCTGGATACAGCTCAGGCACTGGCCCATACGCGCTCACTACTATACTGGCAGCCCTTCAATGAACGCTTGCACGTACAGGCTGCAGAACTTGCTTCGAGACAATCGAGCAACTTGGCTGGAGAGGTAATGCAGCTAGTGGTTGCGAGACAGCCATCAGAGATCAATCTGAATATACTGGCAGCGTTACGGCTGCGACAGGGAGCCTTCAGGGCTGCGGGGATCCTGTTGCATCATATTGAATCTTCTTACCCGGAATCCCCGGTGATGCTTTACAATATGGCTCGCTACTTGGTCCAGACGGGAGATACGTTGAATGCAGAGGTTTATTTCCGAAGGTATCAGAGAGCGGCACAGTCAGGTCGTTGATCTATCTGAGGCTGATCATGCGACTGGTGCCCCGTGTTATTTTCGTCTCCTGCGATGGACCGGATTTATGATCCCAAGACTTGGTCAATGACCTTTTGGCCACGCACAGGATAGGTATCCGGCACATGATATTGCATAAAAGTGGTGACCAGTGTATGGAGTTCTTTGCGCTGTGCGGCGGTGAGTTTTAGGCGTAAAATTATGTCAAAGTCAGCCCGATGCAGAATCGCAAAGGCTCTCAGCACACCTCTTGAAGCAAATAATGTGGACAGGTCCTCTTTTGCCTCGCTTGTAATCGTGCCATTCTCCAGTAAAAGGTATCCCCCTGAATCATCAATTTCCTCGACTGACTCCCGGCTGAAAGCAGGTGCAAAACCTAGTAACTCCATCAACTGAATCTGGAAATACAGTTTCAATAAAACGGCATCTACCTCCGGGCTATCCAAGGCGTTCAGGACCCGGACGAGAAGGTCGAAAATTTCGGGAGAATTTTGGCCTTCTTCAGTGAGTGACAGCACGAGTTCACAGATGCGTTGCCCAATTGCCACTTTCGTTAAATCACCAGTAATTCCCTTGTGAACCCTTACATGTGAGCAGTCTGACAGGATTTGGATGGATCGTGTAGGGCGGGTATAGATGACGGCCTGGACATGCGAAAGCAGCTGGAGGGTTGCCCCAAAGCGGCTCTTGATTGACTGGGCTCCATGCGCAATGAGCGTTAGCTTCCCAAGCGTCCTTGTGTATAACGTGGCAAGTCGGGAGGTTTCCTTATAGGGGACCGATCGCAGCACAATGCCCTCAGTACGCACCAGCATGGCTATCCAGAAAGACTGATACCTCTCAATGTACACATATACCCGAAGTTGTCCAACATTCTAGATCGGGTTTGCACTCGCCAGAACACCCGGCTTTCCACGGCGCACGACAAAGTTGTATTTAAGACATTGCACGCGAACCGTGTACGGACCCAATCCCCGGTTACAGCACAAAGTCAACAGATGAGTCACACATTGAGTGTAAACTCAGAGAGATCAGTATCTGGGATGATAAACTCAGTTGCTGCCGCGAATCAGAAATAATATTTCATTCCAAAGCTTAGTACCACAGCGGAGAAATCGTCAGAACTCATTATTCCATCGACGGGTTCGCTCCCGTCTCTACGCAGATTCGGGACGTGGCTCCTCAGTGGGTCCCAGACAATTGTTCCACTGAATTCCTGCGACAACAACAAGCGAGCCCGAAAGTCAACCGCGACACGTTCATGGACAAAATATTCCGCACCAGCGATCGCCTGGAACACAAGTAGAGTATTTTCCATCGTAACATGTCCACTGCTGGCCACGCCTGCCAGATTACGAGCGATCTCCTCAGCATTGGGCTGGTCCCGTCCGGTACGAATATCATCAGGGTTTGGGCTTCTTGACCAGACGCTTCCATAGTCAACCTTGGTATTCCCGAATCCAATCCCCACTCCCAAGTAAGGCAAAACGGGGCCGTCAAGCATATTCAGATCAAAATGCACGTTTGCCATGAGCCCGAGCGTTGACACCGTTCCTAGCCATTCCTCAGCA
This sequence comes from Bacteroidota bacterium, assembly GCA_026702635.1. Lineage (GTDB taxonomy): Bacteria > Bacteroidota > Rhodothermia > Rhodothermales > Bin80 > Bin80. Next base: position 84 of record JAPPBZ010000343.1, on the reverse strand, counting down.
ATAAAAAGCTCATTGTTGAGCTTGTCCAAATTTACCCCCTGTGCTGAGACGACAGGAGATCGCTCTCCATAGTTACTGATCCAT
>JAPPBZ010000177.1 GCA_026702635.1 Bacteroidota bacterium | reverse complement strand
CGATCTCTTTTGGTAGTCCTCCATCGTCTTCAAGATTTGTCTGCGTCACATCGATTACTCTTACCACCAAATGTTTTACCATACCATCATACTCCATATCACCACTAGATGTCGTGTGTGTGAGTGTCACCAAGTCATCGTCTCCATCTCCATCCACTGCCGCGGTCACCATGACCGACTGTGCAGTGTTCCAGTTCTCCATCGTAAACGTCAGGCCCGAGAACTCCGTACTCGCATCCCCATCATTGTCCAGCACTAGATCTGTTCCTTCTTGTCCAGTTATCGTTATGGTTACATCCGCCGATGGTCTTGTGGCGAGTTTCACGTAGTAGGTCTGACTCCCGGCCTCATCAACATCTAGAATATTGATCACTGAACCACCCGCCATATCAGAAAACCCAATACTCGGCGCTCTCGCTTGTCTCAATCGGAATTGCATCCAGTTAACTGCCGGCGTTCCTGCATGGAAATGAAGTTTCATCACTTGGGTACCTTCATCCAGTTCAATTCCGTCTTCGGTAATTACACGGATAGTTTGAAAAGTACTTCTAGTGTTGGCATGGTTAATGATGCCGGTTTTATCTATACCGTCAAATTCGAGGGAAAACGAGATTCGAGCTGCCGGACTGGCCATTCTCATTTGAAGGTCATAGAGTCCGGCTTGCTCTACGTGTACGGTGTAGGCCACCCATTCTCTTCGTACGGTATTCCCAATGTGATAGCCAATGCCATCGGTTGTTGGGTATACGTCCACTCCTTCGTTTAGCCGGATCCCATTCCCATCATTTGAGGATGAGAGGTCCCGATAAGCGACTCCGGGGCCACCTAGGTCGAAGTATTCAGCCTCTATTCGTTCCTCAATCGGGTGCGGGCGCATCAGATAGGGTGCATTCTGCGTACATGAATCCCCTACAGTTATCGTCTTTGTCTCTGAGGAGCCGGACCATCCGCCATTATCTATCGCCCATGCACTCACTGCATAGCATCCTTCGGGTACATTTTCAACAGAGGTACTCCACTCTGCTGCCCCGCCTGAGATCGTTTCAATTAGGCCATCACCCTGATAGATTTCTACCCTGCGTATCTGGCCGTCGGGATCTTTTGCAGTCCCCGTAAGGGTCACCGTGCTTCCTGGTTCAGGGTTCTCAGGAACGTTAATCGTTAATTGAGGCACATCCACATAACGGTAAACCCGAGCGTAATCAATCAGCATTTGTTGCGGGAAAATACTGTCGTCAATGCCTTGTTGGCCTCCCCAGGAACCTCCGATGGCAATATTCATGATCAAATGAAAATCTCTGTCAAACGGCCAGCCTTCCCATGTATTCAGGCCCTTGGAAAAGGTCCAGAATGTATCCCCATCTATAGAAAATGCCATTCTTAAGGGGGTCCATTCAACAGCGTAAACATGGAATGCATCAGATGCATCCGGTACCTCTTTTGTGCCGCCCCGTTGTGTATTATTTAAATGGTTGTAGGCCTTGGTATGAATCGTGGCGTGGACGGAGCCGTGGTTGAATCCTACGTGCTCCATGATATCAATCTCTCCGGTTTCGGGCCATCGACCATTGCCGTACGAACTGTTTGTAGGAAGCATCCAGATTGCTGGCCAAGTGCCTACACCTGAAGGGAGTTGTGCACGGACTTCAATGCGCCCATATGTCCAGTCCCCTTTCGTTTTGGATACCAGTCTAGCAGAGGTATAGTCACGACCACTCCAAGATTCTTTTCTGGCCTCTATAATAAGATTACCGTCTTCAACTCGGGCATTTTCTTCACGATTTTCGGTATAGTATTGGCTTTCTGCATTGCCCCATCCATGCCCACCAACATCGTACGACCAAAGTGCAGGGTCGGGGAGTCCTGTATAGTCAAACTCATCACTCCATATCAATTCCCAGGATGACTGTGCATACAGATGAGAGGTTGTAACAAAACCGAAAAAGCAGAAGATTACTAAGAAATTAGCACGTATCATGAGGCGGTTGTTTTCAAAATTGTCCATGTGTGAAAACAGAAATTTTAACGAAATGTTCGACCGGATGACAAGACGGTATTCTTCGCACTCTTGGATCAACGAATCCACAAAGCGAACAGCCGTTTTGCACTTTCGCAAGCGAATTACTCATACATCCGAAGTCATATGGCATGTAATCTGTGTTGTAGTGCAGGATCAATTTTCTACGAGATCAGAATCAGTTAACCATGATTTGCTGGAAGAGCACCGTATCTACACGGATGGATGAGGTTGAGCGAAGAGCGATCAACAGAGTACTGTCAGGTTGCAACCGTTGCATTGAATTAGCGAGGTATGTTCTGGTAGAACTGGAAACATCCTCTTGGACAATCTGATCCTTCGTGAGCTCGAGCTGTAGACCTGCCAATGCAAGCGCTTCGTTGCGGAGCGCACGTCCTAAAGAGGCAGCCGTATTTGAGGTTACTTCGGAAGGCGGAAGTTCGGGGAGCCAGAAGAAATAATCATCGCCGGTAAAGGTATGCGTGCTCCCATTTATCGTAAAAGTTGCGAGTGGTGTTTCTGGTGTCAAGGGGAGTGCAGCAGTATCATAGGTATCGTCAAGGGAAACAGAGTTATTCGCGATCCGACCCAGAGCGGCCCGAAGAGACCGTAAACCTTCTGCGTTGATCTGCACATTTCGATTTTCCATGAAGGTGCGAACAAAGCGATCTCCTTCCAACCGTCTTTTGCGGACGCGTAACAGACCTGCGATCCCATCTTTTCGGTTTTGGAATTCAGACTCTGCTATGATAGGGGTTCGCATGCGATCTTCAACTTTGATGATGTGCCACCCCTGTCGACTACGAACTGGATCGGAATATTGTCCGACGGATAATACAAAAGCAGCTTCAGCGAAGGCGTCATCCACCTGAAAATACCGGATTTCCCCAAGCCACCCAGCCGTAGAATCATAGGTTTCGGTTTTGAATGCAACCTGCGCCTCGTCAAGGAAGAGATTTCCAGCCTTCAGTCGTGCATGGGCGGTACGTGCATCGGCTTCATTGCGATAAAAGAGATGGCGAACGATCACCGGTTGTTTATACCGGGCGAATGCCTGCCGAATTTCTGTTTCGGTTAGCTGCGGGAGCCGCTCAAGGAATTCGATTTCATAGTAACGTCCACCGACCGCACGCTTGAGGGCTAATTCGGTGAACTCAGAGAGTAGTGAATCAGAGTTCAGATTGCGGCGCAGAGCCTCCTCGTACCAGAGATGTTCTTCAATGAGCAGGTCAAGGTGCTCATAACGGGCTTCAGGCGTATCATTCTGACCGCTCTGGATTAGTGTCTGGACGTAGGAGCGTTCAAAATCCCCAACAGTGATAGGATGCCCATTAATGTGAACCAGGGCTTGATCTCGTTCACTCAGGGGTGGGGAGCATCCGACGAGCAATAATAAGATCGGGAGGATTCCCCAGAACTCAGAAGTATACCCGAAAATCCACCACCTGCGTTTGTCCAAGAAGGTCGAATGGCGTGTATGCATAGTCAAATCCAAGCCGAACGCCGAGAGTGCGCACATCTATTCCGGCTCCAAACGTCAGGTGACTGTCTACATCGTCCAGGAATAGATCTTTGTATCCGCCTCTAAGGTCAAAATTAAAGGTTCGGTTATGGACACGTAACTGAACCCCGGCATCCCCGTTCAAGCTATTATCGTTGCTCTGTTGTATGTCGGCCAAAGCGGATAATTCAATCATGCCAGCTCGTACAACGGGCATGGCAATGCCAAACTTAAAGGAGAGAGGCAAGTCCCAAGAATCCATTTCGATGTGGGCAGGGATATCAGGATTATTGCCACTGATTGTTTCATCAATGTCAACAAACACAACGCTGTTGACTCCGGTCATCTGCATTTTTCCACCGAAATTCTGGATTGATGCAGCGATAATCAGCCCACGCAGATAATCAGACTGCAGAACAAATCCAAAGTCGAAGCCAATCGTACTGGCGGTCATATCTCTGATCTGTTGGCGGACATATTTGGCCGTGCCACCAAAGTAGAAGGATTCAGTCAGAGGCTGCGCATACGTGAGTCCTAAGCTAAAATCACTCGCACGAAAAGTTTCGCCCGTACCCTCAGGGAGGGCGACCGTTCGTACGAT
>JAPPBZ010000118.1 GCA_026702635.1 Bacteroidota bacterium | reverse complement strand
AATGTTACCGCGAGAATGTGCATCTCAGTGAGCGCCGTATTATTATAGACATGATCAGTCATCGCATTTCAAGGATAAAGGGGGTAGATCAGATCATTGTACTTGATCAGGGGCGTATTGTAGAGCGTGGGACGCATGAGTCTCTTATGCAGCAGAATGGACTCTATGCACAGATGTATCAGCGCCAATTACTTGAAGAAAGGCTCGAAGCATTGCAGTAAGTTGATGGAATTAATACCATTGGGGACATCTTCAGCAACGGTCGTTCAGGATCGGGGACTATCTGCCAATGTGCTTCGAAGCCGGGGAAAGGTGCTCCTTTTTGATTGTGGGGATGGGACGCAGTTCCGTCTTCTGAAGGCAGGGATTCGTAGGAGTCGTATCCAGGCAATCTTCATTTCGCACTTGCATGGAGATCATTATCTGGGACTTTTTGGGCTCCTGATCTCAATGTCCCTAGAGCGACGCGAAACCCCACTTACAATTATAGCTCCCCAGAAGCTCATAGATATCATAAGAGCGATTCCAGGACTTCGACCGGGGGAAATCCATTTTCAGATTCAATATATAGTGCTGGCGGAAGACTGTAAAACGCAAGAGGTCTATCGGGGGCATGGGCTACAGGTCCGCGCTGCGCCATTGGATCACGGCAGATTCTGCGTTGGTTTTCGCGTGGAAAAAATAGATGGACCGAACCGAATTGATGGGGCGTTGGCACATGCACACGGAATAGATCAGCAAGAACAGTTTGAGAGGCTGGCTGCGGGGCATACCATTCAGCTATCAGACGGGCGAATGGTTTCTCCCGATCAGGTGAAGAGGCAGTCACGGGATGCCTTTGCATATGTCACTGATACACGTCCATGCGAGGGGGGATTGGATCTGGCCGGGGATGCAGATTTACTGGTGCATGATGCCACGTTCAGTCAGGAGGATGCAGAGCGTGCCACCTCTACTGGGCATAGTACAGCACGAGATGCGGCGTTACTGGCAAAGACGGCTGGTGCAGGTAAATTGCTGCTGACACATTTCAGTGCCAGATATTCAGATGTGATGCTTCTCAGGCAAGAGGCACGAGCAGTTTTCCCTAACACGGAGATTGCGGAAGAATATCACGAGTATTCCGTTACTTTCGAAGGTAACACATCACAGACCGATTCCCCGAATGAGTGAAGCAAAAGGTCTGGATCGGAGATTATTGAGGCGTATCATCGGATACCTAATACCCTATAAGCATTGGGTAATTCTTGCATTTTGCCTGGTGCTTCTGGCTTCGTTTTTGGGTCCGCTTCGCCCTTGGTTAATTCGATTGGCGATTGACCATCATATCGTCCCTGGCGAACTGGACGGTTTATCCTTATTAATTTTTGCCCTGTTGGGAGCGATTGCATTGGAGGGGGCATTGGTGTATACGAATGCTTACTTTACCCAGTGGATTGGGCAGCAGGCTATTTACGATGTGCGTGTACGTGTTTTTCGCCATGTGCAGAGGCAATCTCTCTCTTTCTTTGATCGAACGCCCATCGGGCGACTGATCACCCGTACGACATCGGATGTGGAGGCACTCGCGGATGTACTTTCCGCGGGGATTGTAGTGATTATGGGGGATATGTTCAAACTGGTGTTCATCGCGGCATTTATGTTCAGTCTCAATTGGATCCTTGCACTGGTTACGTTGTGCGTGATGCCATTCATGCTGTTGGTGACGCTATGGTTTAAGCGAAACGTTCGAGGACAATATCGGGAGACGCGTAAGCAGGTCGCACGCCTGAATTCGTTCATGCAGGAGCATGTAACAGGGATGCTGATTGTGCAGCTTTTCGGTCGGGAGAAAGTGGAGATGGAGCGTTTTGAAAAAATCAATGATGAGCATCAGACTGCGCAGCTCAAAACGGTCTTTTATCACTCACTCTTTTGGCCTGCGGTGGACATCATTGCATCAACCGCGATTGGATTTGTATTATGGACAGGTGGTGTCAGTGCAATTGGTGGTGCACTGACCGTTGGGATTCTCATCGCATTCATTCAATACTGTCGACAATTCTTCGAACCGATTCGGAATTTATCAGAGCAGTTTAATACGCTTCAAGGTGCGATGGCGGGTGCAGAACGTATTTTTGATGTGCTTGACAACGATCAGTCACTGCCCGATGTGGAAGTGCAGGATCCCCCACAGCGGTTTGAAGGAGACATTGTTTTTGATGATGTCTGGTTTGCCTATAAAAACCTGGATGATGGAACGCCCGATTGGGTATTACGGGGGGTGTCGTTTACGATTAAGAGGGGGCAGAATGCGGCAATTGTAGGAGCAACAGGTAGCGGAAAAACAACAATTATCAGCCTCCTCATGCGCTTTTATGATATTCAAAAGGGACAAATCCTTTTGGATGGGAAGGATATCCGTACACTCCGAATCAAGTATCTGCGTTGGCGTATTGGTTTGGTGTTACAGGATGTTTTTCTGTTTTCGGGATCAATATATCGCAATATTTCGCTAGGAAACCCTGATATCTCCCTTGCTCAGGTGAAGCAGGCTGCAAACGCAATCGGGGCGGATCAATTCATTGAACAGCTTCCTGAACAATATCACCATGATGTGGGTGAGCGGGGAGTATCCCTCTCACAGGGACAAAGGCAGTTACTCTCATTTGTTCGTGTCTTGGCACATGATCCAGATATCTTAGTACTTGACGAAGCGACCTCCAGTAGTGATACGGAAACGGAACATATCATCCAACACGCTCTTGAAAGGGTACTGGAAGGGAGGACCTCCTTGGTCATTGCCCATCGACTGTCAACAATCCGTCACTCGGATACCATCCTTGTGCTTCATAAAGGAATTTTAAGAGAGCAGGGAACGCATGACGAATTAGTTGCAGCTGGTGGCCTCTACCAGACGCTCTATGAATTGCAGTATCAGGAGCAGGAAAAGACCATGGAGGTATACTAGGGAATGAAGCGGAGGCTGTTATGAGATGGTAAAACCATTAAGCTCTCCTTGGAGGTCACTGAAGAAATAAAATGAGGCTCGTCAACAGACAAATGGAGATGTTACAGTCCGATCAAACATGCTGTACAGTTAAAGAAACTGTACGTGAAAAGTACGATGCAATTGCCCGGGGGGAGCGGGATTGTGGATGCCGCATGGTGGATGAATTTGCTTATCAGGATACTCCCGGTTACCAGGTAGAGGCTGACTTGGGATTGGGTTGTGGGACTCCGGTGGATTATGCAGACCTGAAATCGGGAGAGACCGTACTCGACTTGGGATCTGGTGCCGGCCTTGATGCAATGATTGCTGCACCACTCGTAGGAAAAAAAGGAAAGGTTCTTGGTGTCGATTTGGCTCCATCCATGGTTGCAAAGGCAAAAGAAAATGCAATGGCTGTGGAAATGGATAATACGTTTTTTCAAGAGGGAGATATTGAGGATCTTCCAATTCAAGATGCTTCCATTGATGTTGTCATCAGCAATTGCACACTGAATCTGGTCCCGGATAAAGAAAAAGCTTACTCGGAGATCGCCCGTGTACTGCGGCCAGGTGGCCGCTTCATCATCTCAGATGTGGTGACGGTTGGAAATCCAGATCCTGGACTGATAAGGAAGGCAGAGGAAGCTGCCGGTTGCGTTGCCGGGGCGGCGGAAAGAGACGCCTATCTGGAATTGATTGCACAGGCAGGATTCACGGAGCCGGAAGTCGTACGCTTCCGGCCTCTTGAAATTATTAACAAGCAGGATGGACTTGCAAGCCTTACCATCCGAGCCCGGCGGCAATCTCAGGATTTCTAATCACATCGTTCATGGATCATTATTATCATCGTTCACATCTACCCCGGTTCGGAGAGATTGCTGAGGGAAATCAGGAATTGGCTGACGCGTTCTTCACCTACTACAACAAGGTATTTGAGGAAGGAGCCTTAACAGCCAGGGAGAAGGCATTGATTGCCTTGGCGGTGGCCAACACCGTTCAATGCCCATACTGCATCGATGCGTACACGACGGCATGTCTGGAAACGGGTTCGGATTTAGAACAGATGACCGAAGCAGTACATGTGGCGACCGCAATACGAGGCGGTGCGGCATTGGTGCATGGAGTGCAGATGCTCGACCAGGTGAAGCGCTTAACGATGTAATTTTGGATGGGAC
>JAPPBZ010000233.1 GCA_026702635.1 Bacteroidota bacterium | reverse complement strand
AAAGTAGACACTACATTCTAAAGGAGACAAAATGATAGATGACCAAAGAGAAAAATCCGGGGCATATGCATGGTGGAACAGTGCAGCGTTCAAGGAGTGGTTTACAATAGGTGCGCGTAATTCTAAACGGCTATACTGCTGTGATCCAAAGAATACACGCTGAAAAAAGACACTAACATCGCGTTCAGAGAAACGATACGCACCATCATTGATGGTCGCCTGCCCAACTAGGACGGCAGGATCGGCATCGTCTGGAGGAACGGCAACCAGTTGCAGGATCTGCGGAAGAGGGCGGACAAAGTTCTCTGAAGCAGCCTGACTGGCATCTGTATCCACACTGAAGACCAACTCCACACCATTGATGGGCTGGTTCTCAAATTCATCAAATGCAAAGTCAAGTTCAATTGCAGGTCCTGCACCATCCTGGAACAGCAAAAATCCACTTGGCGCGTCAGAAGGGCGCATACGCTCAATTTGTGTATGGGTGCTGCTTACGTTATAGGTGGTCAATCCACCAGATGAGGTTACTTCCAAAACGGTCCTGGTAGAGGTAAAGCCAACCACTTGGCCACTGCCATTTTCGATCAGGGCAAATCCATGAAATTCGGTTTCAAAGTCAGCGCTTCGAAGGACGTTTTCATTCTCACTAACCCATGACTCTGGCAGGTCCACGATCGTCAGCGTATCCTGGATGGTTACGGTCATAATGGCCGGGCCAACGTCCAGGCCGGTATCGGATCGGCGTCCGATATGATTCCATTCTTTTTGAATTTGATGGAGTTCAAATTGAACCGTTGCCAGGGTGTCTCCAAAATTATAATTACGGGAGAGTTTTAGTTGGACACGACTGATACTATCAGATGGGGCTCCCGAAAAATCACCACCAAAGTCAAGAAATCCATGGGTTGCAATCTGTCCGGTCAGAGGATCGTCAACGGATCCCACGAGCACGCGGGGTGCAGATCCCGTAATGTCAACCAGTGTAGATGCCGAAAATGAGCTAACCTGTGCCGTTTTTGTCTGAAGATTTACTTCGCTCCCCAAGAGATCCAAGCCGACATCAGAGACGGGATCCGAGCAGGAAACCACCATCAGCGGGGCAGCCAGCAAAAAGAAAAAAAGAATTGAGCGCATAAATGACCGAGATGGGCAAGGCAGTAGCCCAAGAACGAAGGAGTCGACTATATTGGTATTCTAAAGCACGACCAGCAAAAGGGTACCCTTGAAACAGGGTTGATGTTCCCGATCAGGCTGGTTCAGTACTGCAGGCCATTTGATAGAGATCCGTGGCTTGCAGGATCATTTCCTGCGTATCGGTGCTGAAATGTACCGATGCTTCAGAGTCTGGGGTCAGAGAGGGAGGGTACGCGACGATGTCCGAAAATTTGGCGCCCAGATCAGACAGACTCATTCCAGAAATATCCCCATTGAGGGGGAGCTTCATATTTTCAATGAGATCATTGGAGATAACTGCGTCCGCCTCAACGCGATCTGGAGTAAAGACTACCGTTTTGACAGATTCAAATAATTCGTCGTTCTTGTACTCCGTCGCCAGGAGTAATGGCAAAAAACCACTGATCCAGCCAAACGCATGGACGACATCGGGCTTCCATTGTAATTTTCGTACGGTTTCCAGAGTTGAGCGCGCAAAGAAGAGTGCACGTGCTGAATTATCGTCGAACGTGTTCCCCAGGTTATCCTGGTGCAAACCTTTTCGTTTAAAAAAACGGTTACTGTCCATGAAGTAGACTTGGCACCGTGTTCCAGGGATTGCTGCGACCTTGACGGCAAGTGTTTCCATTTGGCTGCCCATACTTACCTTCGTACCGCAGAGACGAATCACTTGGTGCAGTCGATTTTTCCGCTCACTGATCGTCCCATAGCGCGGCATCATAATCCTGGTTCCAAAAGAACCATCCTCACTCAGCCCCTTGGGTAAATAGCGCGTTAACGTTCCAATATCACTTTCATTAGCAAATGGATCAATTTCTCCTGTGACGAACAATACATTGGTCAGCTGGTCCATAACCACCGAGATAGATTTGTCTTCGCAATTTTTTATTCACGAGCTTCATTGTAAATCCTCAATCTCCTAAGTCGAAAACCAGGATTTGGTCTGGCAGCGCAGTGTGAAATTTGGCACTCGTACATCGGAGTCCAAGATACGAAAAAGCAGTCAGAATTCCAAGTTTTTCTCGTCGGGATTGTGTAGTTTCCGTGAATTATCGCAGTTGCGGGGCGAAGTCCTGGGGTTTCTGGAGCAGGGATGCCATGTCGGGGTAAAACGCCGATGGACTTATCCCAGACCTCCTTAACCTCCATGTCAACTCCTATGGATTCGTATCGTGAGCATTTACCAGTGCACATTTTCGAGGATGCAGCGTCTTTGGCACTTGAGATTGCACATCACATCGGGGCGCTTATCAAAAAGCGTACGGCCCAGGGGCTGAACACGGTTCTTGGTCTTCCCACCGGATCCACTCCTCTGGATGTATACAAGGAATTGATTCGGATGCATCAGGAAGACGGCCTGGATTTTTCCAAAGTCATCACCTTTGATCTGGCGGAGTATTATCCGATAGATCCAGGCCGTATGCAAAGCTATTACCGCTTTCTTCGGGAAAACCTTCTGAATCACATCAATGTCCCGGTGGATCAGGCACATGGGTTACCTGGGAATTTGGCGGAGGACCATGTAGACGACTGGTGCCGATCCTATGAGGAAATGATTCAGGATGCCGGAGGACTAGACCTTGTTTTGCTGCGGATTGGGCGAAGTGGGCATATTGCGTTTAACGAGCCGGGAAGCTCGCGAAATGATCGGACCAGGAAGGTGATCTTGGATTCAATTACCCGAAAGGATGCTGCTAGTCACTTCTTTGGAGATGATCATGTACCCCGCCAAGGTTTAACGGTTGGCGTGGGGACCATCCTCGATTCCCGTGAAATCGTTCTGATGGCCACTGGGGAAGGCAAGGCAGGTATTATTCGACGAGCAGTCGAAGATCCGATCAATGAAGAGGTGACGGCTTCCTATTTGCGGGAACATCCGAAAAGTGCAGTCTATTTGGATCGCGCTGCGGCGGGTAGACTGACGAGGGAACAGACCCCGTGGCTGGTTTCTGATGTGAAATGGGATCTAGGAATGGCCAAGCGTGCGATCATCTGGCTATCTGAACGTGTTGGGAAAGCAATTCTTCAGCTGGAGGAGTCAGACTTTCATAATAATCGTCTCCACAGCCTAGTTTATGCCTACCCGGAAATTGACGAGATATGTTTTCGTGTATTTGAAGACTTGCGTCACAGGATCCGTTATCAGAATCAGCTTCCCAAGGGCAAACGTGTGATTCTCTTTAGCCCCCACCCGGATGATGATGTAATCTCCATGGGAGGAATGCTGGATAAGCTGGCCCGGAATCAGAACGAGATTACTGTTGCGTACATGACCAACGGATCGGTTGCTGTTTTTGATGCAGATGTATCCCGTTATCTGGGGTTTGTAGAGATGTGCCTGAATGAGCTTGGTATCACAGGAGAAGCGACGAAGGTTTTCCAGGAACGCAAAGAGGAGTTGTTAAGGTTTTTGGAAAACAAGTCCGCCGGTGAAATAGATCTTTCTTCCGTGCAGCATCTCAAATCTGCCATCCGATATGCGGAGGCGATTGCGGGGATTGAGGTGATGGGGCTCAGTCGGTCGAACGCGCGGTTTATTGACTTACCATTCTACCAGACCGGACGGATCAAGAAGAAACCGGTTGGAGAGGAGGACACCCAGATTCTCCTGGAACTTATGAACGAACAGGAACCCGACCATATTTTTGTGGCAGGGGATCTTTCGGACCCTCACGGCACCCACCGGGTCTGTTATGTTGCGATCAAGATGGCCTTGGCGCGCTACAACCGTAAGAGGGGTGTGCAGGGGCCAATGGTTTGGCTCTACCGTGGTGCATGGCAGGAATGGGAAATCCACCAAGCCGATGTATTTACCCCGATCTCAAGGGCGGAGATGGCACGTAAGATTGAGGCCATCTTTAAGCACGAGAGCCAGAAAGATCGGGCAATGTTTCCCGGTGCGCACGATGATCGAGAATTTTGGCAGAGGGCTCGGGATCGTAACACCGCAACAGCGGAAGCTCTGAACCGTCTAGGGTTGCCGGAATTTTATGCCGCCGAAGCCTTTGTGAC
>JAPPBZ010000182.1 GCA_026702635.1 Bacteroidota bacterium | reverse complement strand
TGGATCTGCCCATGGTCATTATCCGCCCTCCTGTTGTATATGGACCACGGGATCGAGATCTACTGACTTTTTTTACTGCCGTAAATCGTAGACTTTGTGTTGTACCCCGGCGTGATCCTGGACTGTCACTCGTGTACGTACGGGACTTGGTCCGCGGCATCATTGGAGCAGCAGAATCTCCGCGGACCACTGGCGAAACCTATTATGTGGGGAGTCGCCGAATTATATCCTGGGGAGAACTGAAAAAATCGTCTGAATCTGCGTTGGGAAAAAAATCACGGATGATCCAGGTCCCACGCTCGCTCATCATGCCGCTGGGAACCCTCAGTGAATTTGCCGGAAAGCTATCCCAAACCTACCCGGCACTGAACCGCGAGAAGGCGCGGGAAATCCTTCATGCGACAAAACAATGTTCATCCAAAAAGGCCGGCGAGCATTTTGGGTATGCTTCCCAAGTCTCATTGAACGATGGCATAAAAGAAACCATTGCGTGGTACCGGACGCAGGGGTGGATTTAAGCCAGCCTTCTATGGGTGATCTGCAGACCGTACGCAAGATCAACGACATTGCGGTCAATCTACAGAGCTCAAATCTATGAGACCACCCCTCGCAAGGATATGTCCTATTTTTCTTTAGGAATACCTACCCATGCCTCAAAATACTGCATCCTACTTGAGCTTGATTTCGCAGAGGCCCAGGGAGCACAGCGACAAATAATCTGACCATCGCCCCCGGTTCTGCAACTCACACATTGATTCACTGTACACAGGTTATTGTTCTGCCTCGAACGTCTGCACTCATTGCGGCGTTTGAGTTTTGTATATTCTTAGTTCAGGCAGGAACTTCATTCGCCCACATGAACGGACCGTTTCTGCTGAACCATACAGTTTATATCCACCTGACCTGGAAAGAAAGTGAGCTTGCTTGGATTCAATACGGGTTACGTTGAAGAGCTCTATAAACGCTTCCTGGATGACCCATCCAGCGTCAGCGAAAGTTGGCGGGAGTTCTTCACTGACTATGACCCCGGAGAGACTGCTCCGCTACCGGCCATACAGAAAGAAGTGCCCAAAAAGCAGGAGGAGATAAAGAAGGATCCCCCACATCCCTCAGGAGATGGGTTGCCTGCTGATGCAGAGGTTGCCCTCATCCGCGGGCCCGGCGCGGCGATTGTGGACAACATGGAAGCCAGCCTCCGCATTCCTACGGCAACTTCTGTTCGCACATTCCCCGTTAAACTGCTCGCCGAAAATCGTACGCTTCTCAATCAGTACCAACGTGGTATCGATGGATTCAAGGTTTCCTTCACGCATATCATCGCCTATGCAATCGTACAGGCCCTGAAAGTCTTCCCAACCATGTTCAGTACATTCGTCAGGGAAGGAAGCAAACCAAAGCACGTACGTCCATCTCAGGTAAACTTTGGCCTCGCAATTGACATTGAGCGCAGGGGCCGTCGTTCCCTGCTCGTGCCGAATATCAAGGGGGCAGACCAGATGAATTTTGCGCAGTTTCTCGGCGCTTACAATGAACTCATCCGACGCTCCCGGGGCAACGCGTTGACAGTTGAGGATTTTCATGGGACGAACGTCACGCTGACCAATCCGGGAATGATTGGGACCAGCCTCAGTGTGCCGCGCCTAATGCCACATCAGGGGGTCATCGTCGGTATTGGTTCCATTGGTTATCCACCGGAATATCAGGCAATTAGTGCTGCTTCCGCCAGTAAGGTTGGGCTGGCCCCGGTGATGACCGTCACCAGTACCTATGATCACCGTGTCATTCAGGGTGCGGAAAGCGGTGCTTTCCTGGCTCACATTGCGGATCTGTTACAGGGTAACGACAACTTTTATTCAGATCTTTTTGAAGATCTTCATGTGCCCTACCCTCCATTTGTTCTCAGTCCTGACTCGACTCCCCGATTAGGGAGCTCCCAGGAGACAGGCAAGGAGATGAACCTTGTCGAAAAACAGGCCCAGGTCATGATTATGATCCGGGTATTTCGCGTTCTGGGGCACCTGCAGGCAGACACGAACCCACTTCAGAATAATTGGAAATATCACTCCGAACTAGATCCTGCCAAGTACGGCCTGACTGTGTGGGATCTGGATCGCGAATTCGTCACAGGAGGGCTTGGTGGAAAGGATGTTCTCCCCCTGAGGGATATCCTGAACACTCTTCGAGAGACCTATACACGCCGCATCGGTGTTGCGTATATGCACCTCTCGAGTCCAATCGAAAAACACTGGCTTCAGGAAAAGATTGAGACTTTGCGCGATTCTGAAGAACTGACACTAGATGATCAGCGGCGAATTCTACTTAAGTTGAACAAGGCAGAGGCATTCGAACGCTTCCTGCATACCCGCTTCATTGGACACAAGCGCTTTTCTCTTGAGGGTGGGGAAAGTATCGTCCCCATGTTGGATCTGATTGTGAATGACGCTGCCGAGCAGGGTGTGCACGAGGTCGTAATTGGTATGACCCACAGAGGTCGGCTCAATATTCTGGCCAACATCATCGGAAAATCCTACGAGAACATCTTTTCGGAGTTTGAAGGCAACATCAACCCCGATACGATCTATGGATCCGGGGATGTGAAGTACCACTTAGGCAGTAAAGGGACGTACCAGACAGAGAGTGGGGCAAAAGTTGAACTGACATTGGCCTCCAATCCCAGTCATTTAGAATCTATAACCCCAATCGTGCAGGGAATGGTGCGGGCAAAACAGGACTGTATCAGAGATGCTGGCAACACTGATTTGTCCGATGGCCAGGTTACGGATATGATCATTCCTGTGCTGATTCATGGAGATGCTGCATTTGCTGGCCAGGGGGTTGTTGCGGAAACCCTGAACTGCAGCCAACTCAGAGGCTATCATACTGGCGGCACCATCCATCTTGTCATCAACAACCAGATCGGCTTCACGACAGGACCTAGTGAGGCGCGCAGTTCCACCTATGCAACGGATGTGGCCCGAATGATTGAAGCACCGATTTTTCATGTGAATGGGGATGATCCGGAGGCGTGCGTACGCGTGGCTCGTCTTGCCTTGGACTACCGACAGGTATTCAATAAAGACATTGTCGTTGATATGCTCTGCTATCGGCAGCATGGTCACAATGAAGGGGATGAGCCGACCTACACCAATCCAGTCCTGTACCAACAGATTCAAAAGAAACGGTCTCCACGCAAGCTCTACACCGAGTCGCTTCTGAACCGGGGGGCAATGAAGCCCGACGAAGCAGAAAAAATGCTGGATGATTTCCGGGCGTTGCTACAGGACGCATTTGAACGGACCTCCGATCTTAAGGAGAAAGATCCAGCGGCGATACTTGAACACTTCCATAATCGCAGCTACGAATCCCCGCCCTCCGTAGACACTCGTGCTTCTGAGGATCAACTCGAAAACATACTCCACACACTACTGCAAATCCCCGAGGGATTTAATGCTCATCCTAAGTTGATGCGGCAGTTCGAGCGCCGGAATGAAAAACTGCGTAAATCAGGACAGATCGACTGGGCATTTGCTGAGGCACTGGCATTTGGCACCCTCCTTCAGGAAGGAACGACCGTTCGCCTGAGTGGTCAGGATTCCAGGCGTGCAACTTTCTCGCAGCGCCATGCCGTGATTTACGATCAAATCACGAACGCAGAATATATTCCTCTGAATCATATCACCGAAGACCAAGCGAGGCTGCATATCTACGACAGTCTGCTATCCGAGTATGCGGTAGCCGCGTTTGAATATGGGTATTCTGTCCAGAATCAGGACGCCTTGGTGATCTGGGAGGCACAATTCGGGGATTTCGCCAATGGTGCACAAATCGTCTTCGACCAATTTCTTTCCGCCGCCGAAGAAAAATGGGGCCAGACCTGTAGCTTGGTCGCGCTGCTTCCACATGGATATGAAGGACAGGGTCCCGAGCATTCATCTGCGCGCCTCGAGCGCTTCCTCCAGCTTTGTGCTGAAGGAAATATGATCGTCTGCAACTTGAGTACGCCTGCAAACTATTTTCATGCGCTGAGGCAGCAGGTTTTACGGGAGGTAAAAAAGCCACTCGTGCTCATGACTCCCAAGAGTCTCCTACGCCATCCAAAGACCGTTTCTTCGCCGAACGAGTTGACGGAAGGAGAATTCCTGCCTGTCATTGGTGCCGGCAAAGATCCCGCCAAAGTTAAACGAATT
>JAPPBZ010000048.1 GCA_026702635.1 Bacteroidota bacterium | reverse complement strand
CGTAAACACCACTGTAGCCTCGTCTCAAACACATAGAGATCAAGAAATCAGGCTTTCGGCAGGACCATTGCTGACCCTTGAGTGATGTATTGAAAAAAGAGAGGACGTGCGACCAGACTATGGGATAAGGAATAAGGGGAGGGTTTGCATTTCGGGAGTACGTACCCAGTACATCCCAGAGGGGAGTCCAGACACCGAAAGGATAGCACTGTTCTGGCATAAAGCCTCTTGTGTCCGAACGCGTTGTCCCAACTGGTTATAGATCTCAATAATCCCGCATGATGGGGTTGCCAATTGAATATTCACCGCACTCTCGCCAATTCGGGCGGGATTGGGAAACAGACTCAATGCATAGGGGGATTCTGGAACTTCAGATTGTGTAGGAGTACTTGCTCCCAGAGCGCTTGCTCCGGGAAGTACCTCACCCTTAAAATCGAATAATGCGAGGTTTTCCCAGGGAGAGCCGAAGTTGGGGGCAGCAATGTATTCAGGCGCCCAGTAGCAAATGCCCGAAGATACATGTTCCCATAGCCTTCTGATGAAGGCGGCTTGCCCATCTGGAGTAGCAGGATAGCCGGGCAACACATGCTCGGGCAGACCGACACCGTTATGTGTGTTATCGTTCCAGGCAAGCGTCCACGGATATGCGGTTTCGATAAGCATAACAGGTTTGCTGTAACGGCTTTCCAATTCCCGAATAACCTCGGAAAACTGGTCGAGCGGGCCATGCCAGAATGGATAGTATGAGATACCAATCAGATCGTAATCAAGTGCATAGGACTCGAGGTTATCGAAGAACCAACGAGCCCCTTCGCGGTCACCTCCCCGGTCGATGTGCAGCATTATCAGGGCAGAGCCGGCGTCCCGTACCGCTTTTGCTGCTGAGCTAAGTAGCCCGGCTAGTTTATCCCATTGCACCGGAACATCAAATGATCCACCAACGCGTCCGGTATTCCAGAGCATACCGGTTGTGATTTCATTACCAGTCTGGACGATGATCGGTGGCGTGCCTTGTTCTTTCAGGGCTTGGATAGCCTGATAGGTATGTGCATAGACACTGTCACGCAGTAGGCTCTCCGAAAGCTGGGACCATGCCGACGGTTTTTGCTGTGTACCAGGATCGGCCCACGTATCCGAGTAATGCAGATTCAGGATGATTTTCAAATTGAGATCATGCCCCCTGCGCGCAAGTTCCAACACATCCGGCAGGCCGTCGCGTCGTTCGGTCGGCGTATGGAAGAGTCTCAATCGAATACTGTTCAGGCCGTTTTCTTGTAGAATACGAAGGGCATCCCCCGCAAGGTTCTGGGATGTGTACACAGCACCGCCCCTCTCTAATTCATCCAGCATAGAAACGTCTGCACAGCGAAGCGGCTGGGAGTTTGCGAGTGGTGCTATCGCACAAATTCCCAGTAAGCAGGCAAATATCCTATAGTTGAACCACATTGTCTCGGATTAGCCGTACCCAGTTTGGCCGAGTACGGGCTAATAGTTCACGTTACGGATTGTGTGTCTAAGATAGGTACGTTTGTTGTTTGAAGCAGTAGTCAGTGCCTGACAAAAAACCTGAATTAACCTAATTTCGGGTCCTAAAATCTGCCATCCCTCGGTTTTAGATTTTGGAATTTTGCAAGAGACTGGTGGATCTATACTCAACCCAAGTAATCTTTAACTTCTTGATTACCACTACAGAGTACCTAGTTCAGATATTTCCAATGAGATGCAGAGGGAGGTTCGATTGCCTGCCTTTTCGTAGATCTCCTAGATTTATTCATCCGCCCACAGCTCAATTTGTTTTGAAAGAAGCATTCAGGTCTCGCGCCGTGCGCTGGCCGATAAAGCGATCATGACCTGTCAATACTCTGGCCCAGAGATACAATTTATCATGAATTAACAGTATTATAACCATAATTATCCATAATATAACAGATAAAAAACATAATTACTGAAAAAATACTTTAATCGTCACTATATTTAACGGAAATTCCCGTCCATAGTGACCTGCTGGCTGGACAATGTTCATAAGGCGAGTGCATTGTGTACATCAACTCGTACAAAAACAGACAGTTATTTCCATGAAAAGGCAAAAGGTTATCACCATTTTGTTTAGCGCGCTTTGTGTACTTATAGCAGGATGTGATTCATTTGGGACGAATGATTCGTTGAAGCTGTCTACGGTGAATGACATTACCAGTTACCCTGATTTACCGAAGCTAGAAAACGGAAGGCTTACTTTTCAGGCTAGTGCCGACTTTAATACACTCTTTGACCACCTGATCGAAAATCAAGATCCGTCTGATCTTGAAGAATTTGAGGCTAACATCAAAGGATTTGTGTCGCTTCGCACAATCACAAACAGGCTTTTGTACGAAATGGCAGATGATGGGAAGGAGGATGAGGTCGGTGAAAGCCCTCTAGACAATCAGGAAATCGTAAGAATTGTAGAAGACCCCATTTTGGAATTGCTCCTGAATCAGGATGGTGAAATTCAAATATCTGATTCAGTGTATAAGGTTACGCGCGACTATGTATATGGTGTAACCGCGGAAAATGCTGAGATCCTTTCAAGAATTCAGTTGTGGTCTTCTCGTCCATCCAAGATGCATACCGGAGGCGATATCAAAATTGTCAAAGTTGACCGCTCAATTGCCAGCGAGGTTGTTTCCAAATCAAACTCTATATCTGATATTCAGGGCAGGGGTGAATGCTGGGTGTCCATGCCGGAAGGCCCAAGGCGGAGATATCGCTTAAAAGGAAGTTCTTGGATAAATAATTGGGGGTTCACACGTACTTTTGGCTCAGAGCTTGAAGTACAGCAAATAAAAAAAAGAGGCTTCAGGCGCTGGTACCATCACCGAGTCGCAGAAATTAATATGAGTGGTACATTCTCAAAGAAAGTTGACAACGAATTTGATGTGCAAATCACGGTGCACGCGTCGATTGATCTGACTAAATACAATGCGGCTGAGATTCGACGTACTCATGAGCGAGACCGTGGCAAAGATGATATACTCGGTGCAAATATCGATATGACCTTCTATGCACTGAAAACCCAAGATCCTGCAGATGAGGTGACCTGTAGTAAGACTCGAAGTTGGAACTGGTAGATATATATGTAGGCAGCAGTCCAATGTTGGCACGGTCTTTGGGTGATACTGCCATAATGCTTGCATTGGTTGGGGTGCCGTTCGTCTATTGGGCTTCATAAATTATTATCATTAGGGCTTCTTGCAATAATCTATAGTTTGGAGGCAGGTATCGCTCTGGGTGTACCCGTGGGCATGTGTGGGTTGGAGCGGATTATTGGACGAGCCTCATTAAATACCTAATTTCCGTACTTCCCTGCAACAGAGTTGTTCGTGACAATCCGAATTATGAGCCAAGGATATCCCTCGGTCCTCTCCATTTGCAGATCTTTTCAGTTCAATTTTGTGGGCCATCTCTGGAAGTGTTCACTTCTCCTGCTTCTTTTGGTAAGGGCAGGGCTTGTAGCCGCACAGAGCTTCTCGGTCAGCGGCTATGTAGAGGATGCGGCAACCGGTGAGCGGCTTCCGCGTGTGAATCTACATCTGGTTGATCAAAGAGCGGGGGCGAGCACGAACGATTTTGGGTATTTCAATCTAAATGTACCTGATGGAGTCGTCAAGATATCAGTCTCGCATGTTGCCTATGTACCCCAAGTTTTGGAATGGCCCGTACGATCTGACACTACATTGGTTCTTCTACTGCAGCCTCGTGTCGCTACTCTTGATTCATTGATCGTAACGCCAGAGTTGACGGGGGTGTACGAAGGGATCCAAATGAGCAGGCACAATCTTTCTGCCGCTCAGATTGAAGACATGCCAGCCATTCTCGGTGAGGGAGATGTGATCAAGGCACTTCAATTTTTGCCGGGGATTCAGCCGGGGCGGGAGGGGTTCAGTGGCATCCATGTGCGCGGGGGAAGGGCAGATCAAAACTTGATCTTACTGGACGGACTATCACTCTACAACCCAACCCATGTTATGGGGTTATTCAGCGTATTCAACCCCTCCTCTTTGAAACAAGTGGAGGTGCTAAAGGGGGGCTTCCCTGCTCGGTATGGGGGGCGCCTTTCCTCAATCATTCGGTAAACCATTAAGGAGGGGAATCTGAAGTAATTTGGCGGTGAGTGTAAATTTGGGATTCTCACCTCCAGTCTGATGCTAGAG
>JAPPBZ010000103.1 GCA_026702635.1 Bacteroidota bacterium | reverse complement strand
CCCGAGAGGATTCGAACCTCTGGCCTTCTGCTCCGGAGGCAGACGCTCTATCCAGCTGAGCTACGGGCGCATGCCTCTCTAATGTACAATTAGCCTGAAACGTTTCAATGGCCGACAAATTTTTCGATAAATCGAACAATCCCCCTGTGGCTCCGGAATTAGACCAAGTAGATTCTCCGAGTGGTCCGACTCTATTTGATGGCGTATCGGGTAAATGGCCCACGCTTGCAGTCCTAGCACTATGGGTGTTCGTTGGACTGATTGCGTATCTGTTCATCGGCAACCTTGCTTCCGTCATTCTTCTCGCATTGGGAGGGGTTGAACTCCAGGACCTGGTTGCGAATCAACAGGCTGTACTTGCCGAATACGGGAGTGCTCTACTGGGGGCGAATGCAATTGGATTGGCATTGGGGCTTGGCGGAATCGCACTTCTTGCAAGTTGGCTGGATTCTTCCCGGCTGAAAAGTTATTTGCGTATTTCCCGGTGTACGGTGAGAGAGTTGGTGCTGTGTATCGTGGGCTTTTTCTGCCTGCTCCCGATTGTACTGGGCCTTGGGATCTTCAACGAGCAGCTTCCATTACCTGAATTTCTCCGAACGTTGGAAGAGCAGCAAATGGAAATCGTGGATTGGCTCGCTTCTGGAGGTGGAAACTTCTACCTGAACCTGCTTTTTGTTGCGGCAGCTCCTGCGGTTTTTGAAGAAGTGTTTTTCCGAGGGTTTGTTCAAAGGCGTGCGGAGCGGGGGATGGGAATTGTCGGAGGAATACTATTCACCGGTATCCTTTTTGGTTTATTTCATTTAAGACTTACGCAAGTGCTACCACTTGCTCTATTGGGCTGCTACCTCGCATATGTTACCTGGCGTACGGGGAGTTTGTTGATTCCGGTGGTTCTGCATTTTCTGAACAACGGGTTGTCGCTGGTTGTATCTGAGTGGGGATCAACATCCATTTCTGATCCAGAGAGCATTCCGTGGTCATTGATCTTGGGTGGTGCGCTTGCCTTTTTGATCTGTATCAGATTCATTCATCAAAGCCATGGGCGGAGATATAGCCATATGGATGACTGGACGGAGGTCTTTCGTAGTGGCACGGATTACGAAGCCGCTTTAGTACATGCCCGTCTGGAAGACGCAGACATCCCATCGGTCATATTGAACCAGCGGGACCATGCGTTCAATCTAACCCACGGCTACCTGGCGAAGATAAGAGTGTTGGTGCCAAAATCCATGGAGAACTCAGCATTGGAGATCCTTTCCAGACAATCGCTCACTGATGAAGAATTGACCCAGGAAGCCCTAAAGAACGATTAGGCGGGGAGGGAGGCGAATGTCACAGATATTGACTCGTTTGTTTACCGGTTCTATTGGGGCGTTGTTATTGGTCGGTTCTGCATGGCTTGGGCCATGGTACTTTGGAATTGCGGTGTTAGTGATTGCGCTTGTGGGGCAGGTTGAATTATATCAACTCTATGAGCGATGTGGGGGCCAGGCGTGGATTATTACAGGGTTGTTGTTAGGTGCGGGTCTATCACTGCGGGCTTTAGTCCCAAATATTTTCCTGCTTAGTGCCGTTCCTGTTGTCGGCTTGGTTCTATGGTGCACCTTCACCAAAACCCGGCAACCCCTGATGCGTTTGGGAGCAACACTCTCTGGTGCAGTCTACCCGACTGCTTTGTTAGCCTTTTTAACCGATTTGCGCACAATCCCAGGATACACTGAACAGGAAGCGTTGGTGCTTACCGTCACGGTGCTGATGCTTGTGTGGGCGAGTGATATTTTCGCGTTCTTTGCAGGATCTTTTTTTGGTAAACACCCACTAGCACCGACGATATCTCCTGGCAAAACCTGGGAAGGGTTCCTCGGTGGAATTGGGGGAGCGATCTTAGCGGTGTTTATTTTGAATGCAACCATTGAAATGCCGCTGAGCATCGTTCATCTGATTATTCTTGGGATGGTATGTACCCTCTCCGGTGCGATTGGAGACTTGGCTGAAAGCCGGTTTAAGCGGGTAGCAGGAGTAAAAGACTCCGGTGTTATCCTACCGGGCCATGGAGGGATCCTGGATCGCTTTGATGGTATGATCGTAGCGGCTCCCTTAGCTTATATGTATATTGTCTTCATCGCTAGTCAATTCTAATATGGGCCTCTTATTTGGGCGTAAAGTACGACCGAGAAAGTTTGATTATACGCCTCGTTATTATGATCCGAGGAAGGACGATAGTTTGAAGCGGCGCATGAGAATTCAGAGTCGTGTCCGTCGTCGACGCAGTCCGATTGCGCTTTTTTATCTCGTGGCGTTATTGCTTACTGCCTTCTACATCTACAACGCGCTCGGACGTTAGATCAGCATTCATGACGCAAGCGGCGCAAATCAGGCGAATGCCTATTGAGCTGGCCAATAAGATTGCGGCTGGTGAGGTTGTTCAACGTCCTGCATCCGCGGTCAAGGAATTGCTTGAGAACGCAATTGATGCCGGTGCAACAGACATTTCTGTCTTGATCAGAGCATCTGGGAGTAATTTGATCCAGGTCAGAGACAACGGGACCGGGATGAGTTCCCAGGATGCTGCTCAATGCTTTGAGCGTCATGCAACCAGTAAGATTGCACAGGCTGAGGATTTAGAAAATATCCGAACGCTGGGTTTTCGAGGCGAAGCTTTAGCATCAATTGCTGCGATTGCCCAGGTATCGCTGAAGACAAAGAGGCAGGAAGACACGGAGGGGACTCATGTACGCATTGAAGGGGGAGAAGTCACTGAAACCTCTCCGTGTGCCATAGCTGTGGGGACAACGATTAATGTTCGGAATCTCTTCTTCAATGTTCCGGCACGGCGGAGTTTTCTAAAAGCACCAACCACAGAATTCCGGCATATATCGGAAGTCTTTGTCACCTGTGCCTTGGCAAACCCATGGACTGCATTCAGATTAGAGCATGAAAAACAAGAGGTGTATCGGCTCCCCGGGTCGCGTGCCGAAAATTTTCTGGATGCACTAAGGGAACGTCTCCGTGTGATCCTCGGATCTAACGTGGCTCGACACCTTGTACAGGTTGATGAAGGAACCAGTTATATCTCTGCATCGGGATTTCTGGCACATCCTGAGCACGCGCGAAAATCCCGAAAAAATCAATATCTATTTGTGAATGGGAGGCCGATCAAAAGCCCCAGCTTAAATCACGCAATCAGGTCAGCATATGATGCGATTCTTCCAGAGGAGCAAAAGCCTGCGTATGCATTATTCTTAAGTGTTGATCCTCGGAATGTTGATGTGAATGTGCATCCTTCAAAGATTGAGGTTCGGTTTAATGATGACCGGGGAGTATATAATTTTGTGCAGGCGATCTGCAGGAGAGCTTTGGGCGTCGCTGAATTGATTCCTCAGCATCCAGGTGCGGTTTCCTCGTTGAGTTTTCAGCAGGAACGATCAGATTCATCCGGTTCTTGGAGTCCGCCGGCCCGCGCGGATGAGTTACCAGCCCTGCATGGTCAGCAGACTTCAATTGTCTATGAAGTGGAGCCGAGTCGGTTGCCCAGCGGAGCGGACCCAAAACCGTCCGGGTTTTTATGGCAACTACAGGACTCTTATATCCTCACGCAACTCAGTAATGGGATCCTGGTGGTAGATCAGTATGCTGCCCATCAGCGGATCCTCTTTGAGAATGCCCTGGAAGATTTGCGCTCGGGGGCAGGTTTATCGCAGCAACTCCTGTTTCATCACTTGATCTGTCTGACGCAGCAGGACTGCCAGCTCTTACGTGAACTGGATCCACTTGCAAAAGCACTTGGGTTTGATTATTCAATCTCTGAAAACCGTACGGTGACCGTCCGTGGAGTGCCCTCACACATACGAGTCGGGGCAGAAAAAGAGCTTCTTCAATCTATCCTTGATGGATATAAAGAGAGTTCTGAGACAGAGTTGGCCCCTCTTCCGGCAGAGGAGAAAATGGCTCGCAGCCTTGCCACACGCGGTGCGATACAGCCAGGAGTAAAATTGAGTGATGAAGGGATGAGGACACTGATTGACCGCCTTTTTGAATGTAAGGAACCCTACCGTACTCCTGGGGGAAAGCCAACACTTATTCGAGTTACACTTGAAGAGTTGAACAGACGGTTTGATCAGCGAATGACAGATCATGGGGAACCTGATGAAATCATTCCGTGATCGGGTCGCAGCTTATATGAAGCATACCAGTCAGGTG
>JAPPBZ010000313.1 GCA_026702635.1 Bacteroidota bacterium | reverse complement strand
CCCTCCCCACACCCACAGATCGTGAATCTACTCAATGGTATTTCCAGAGATATGTAAATCATTTACCTGCTTCTGGTGAATTGGTCCTCTTCGATCGGAGTTGGTATAATCGTGCAGGAGTTGAACGTGTGATGGGATATTGCTCCGAAGAGGAATACTGGGAATTTCTTCGACAATGCCCAATATTTGAGCGTATGCTGATTCAAAGCGGTACAATCCTGATTAAATACTGGTTTTCCGTGAGCGCTGAGGAGCAGGAACGTAGATTCCGTCGCCGTATGGAAGATCCAAAACGGAGATGGAAACTCAGTCCAATGGATCTGGAATCAAGATCCCGCTGGGTGGACTACTCCCGAGCCAAGGATCAGATGTTTCTACATACAGACCTTCCCGACTCTCCTTGGTGGGTAGTCGAAGCAGATGACAAACGCCGTGCAAGGTTAAACTGCATCCATCATCTCCTCTCGCAAATCCCCCATGAGACCATCGAACGTAAAAAGGTGGTCCTGCCTCCATTGCAAACCGAGCAAGGTTACGTTCGTCCAGCGATGGAAACGCAGCGGATTGTGACTGACCAATTCATCGCGCTGAATTCCCCAACCCCGGACATAAGTGAGATAGCTCAAGGGTAGCCACTGATCCGTCAGCGACTGAGCGAGGCCCACCGAATTCAATGATCACGCTACCCACCCACGGAGTAGGAACTTGATCGAGGCGAGGATGCCAGGAATTTGACCAGACCCTCCCGTACACTACGAATCAGACTACTCGGAATTTTCCCCACTACTCACATTGAGTACGCCACTACCAACAGCGACTCCCAATGCGCCCAATAATGGATTTAGCCAGACGGTCCACATGGGTACAATACTTTGCCCCATTGCTTCCATGATTGATGGTGTCACTTCGCGAACAGTCTCCATATCTGCCTGATTCGTCGTCAACGCGGTGATGACCCCGAGAACAATAATCAGTGCAATCAAATACTTTGCAGCAACATGGTTACCTGCAATCCGAGTACAGATCTTACCGCCCAACCAAGCTGATCCAAGTCCAACAATAATGCTCAGGATCACCCATGTCGTGGAAACATTCCATGAGCCAGTTTGATACGACCCCTCGGCTCCCAAGATGAGATAGGCCAGACTATATATTACCATGATTGTAATCGCGATCGCAAAATAGCTGGCAACCACGGCCAATAGATTCATCCAGAATTTTCGCATGTTATCAGTAGAAGTGGATCCCAAAAATACTCATTCTGCAAATAAAAACCTGCTTCAAAAAACTACCACTGCCGGACAAAAACACCTACTACAGCTTCAATACCTGAACCATGGCCTCTCTGTATGCATATAGATGGAATTGACTCGTATCCCCTATAAATGATCAGTATCCTTCATGGACTTGACTGCCCCTAAGCTTATCCAGGATTTGCCGGCAGCAAACCCTGACATAGACCCGATTACTCAATTTGAGGAGTGGTTCGCCTTTGCACAGAATGCGAATATCTATCTCCCTGAAGCCATGACGCTCGCAACGGCTACATCAAATGGGTTCCCGAGTGCACGAATTGTACTTCTCAAACAGGTCAGCCAGAAAGGATTCGTGTTCTTTACCAACTATGAGAGTCGTAAAGGATGTGAATTGGACTCTAATCCCAAGGCTGCACTCGTCCTTCATTGGGCTACGCTTGAGCGCCAAATAAGAATTGAAGGGCCAGTCGAACGAATTACCAGAGAGGAAAGCGAAGTTTATTTTCACTCCCGCCCACGAGGAAGCCGTATCGGTGCGTGGGCTTCTGATCAAAGCAGCACATTACGGGATCGGTCACACTTGAAAGAGCGTGTGCATTACTTTGAACAAAAATATGCAGGCCAAGAGGTCCCCCTCCCCGAGCGCTGGGGAGGATTCCGAGTTCTTCCTGAGAAAATAGAATTCTGGCAAGGTCGGCAGAGTCGCCTGCATGAACGACTGGTCTACACAAAGTTGCCCTCGGGGCATTGGGACACGGAGTTGCTTTTTCCCTAATTCTCCGTTCCAGAAAGTGAATGGTTTAAATACCCGCAGATACCATGATCAGAAGAGTTCCCAAGGATGCTCTTTCTCTTCTTCAACCCAATCTGCTCGTACGCTGAGGAGTTTTTCTTGAACCGACAAGCTGTCTTCCACCGGTTCCGGCCTTGTATAGGTTCCCTCTGCAGTCAAGTATCTGGCCTTAACGGAATCCTGCAAATACGATTCCAGCACCGTGTCCCGGAGGTAACGTACGTAATTTTTATCCTGAATTGGGAATAATACTTCTACCCGCCGGTTGAGATTACGGGGCATCAGGTCAGCACTCCCCAAATAGATCTCCTCTTTTCCTCCATTGGTAAAGTAATAGATTCGACTATGTTCAAGGAAGCGGCTCACGATACTGATTACTCGAATATTTTCACTTAGACCTGGAATTCCAGGCTTCAAACAGCAGATTCCCCGCACTAACAGGTCAATCTGAAGCCCCTCCTGAGATGCACGATAAAGCTGACGAATCATCTTCTCATCAACGAGGGCGTTGGTCTTAAGGATCAGACGCGCCTCTCGACCCGCTTTTTGATGGTCAATTTCGCGGTGAATTAATTCAGTAAGGCGCTTTCTCATATTGATCGGCGCTACCAGTAGCTTGCGATAATCTCGCTTCTCCGAATAGCCCGTTAAAAAGTTGAAGAGATCGGAGACATCCGCTCCAATCTTGGGATTAACCGTAAAGAACCCCAAGTCTTCATAAACGTGTGCGGTAATGCTATTATAGTTGCCTGTGGAAAGATGCACATACCGACGTATCTGACGCCCTTCATTCCGGATCACCAATGCGATTTTCGAGTGAGTCTTGAGTCCGATAAGGCCGTAAATTACATGGACCCCTTCCCGCTCCAGCACACGTGCCCAGCCAATATTACTTGCCTCATCAAAACGGGCTTTCAATTCGACCAACACTGCAACCTGCTTCCCGTTCTCCCTTGCCTTCATCAGAGCATTAACAATTGGAGACTGGTTTCCTACACGATAAAGTGTCATCTTGATTGCAAGTACATCAGGATCTGATGCAGCAGCCTCCAAAAACTCAACCACAGGGGAGAATGAATCATACGGATGATGAACTAGATGATTTTGAGACCTCAATGCCTTGAAAAAATCTCCATCACGGGTTTCCGATTTGAGCCTCAAAGGTGTAAAGGGCATAAACGGGGGGTATTTGAGATCAAATCGATCAATCCCTGACGCAGCCTCCATCAAACTTTCAATTCCCAGGGGCCCGTCAACCACCACAATGTCCTCCTCGTCCGTGCCCATATTCTCAATCAGAAGCCTGAGTACCCGCTTGGGCATATCCGCATTTACCGTGAGTCGCAATACAGAACCGAGACGTCGCTGACGAACCCCCTCCTCCATCGTTTCCAATAAATCGTCTGCCTCCAATTCCTGGATTGTCATGTCTGCACTTCGTGTAACTCTAAACGGATATGCTGCCTTGACTTCCATACCAGGAAAAAGAGATTGAAGGTTTGCTGCAATGACTTCTTCTACCCATACGAACGAAAAAATCCTTCGGGTATTTCCGCCCACCTGTGTCGTCCAAGGGTCGGAAACCACAGACATTAAACGATCAATGGGTCTAGGGACTTTTACCCGCGCAAAACGCTCGCCGCCAAGTTCATCCTTAATGATGACAGCCAAATTGAGGCTCAGGTTCGAGATGTGTGGGAAAGGATGGGATGGGTCCACCGCCAGAGGAGTTAAAACCGGAAATATTGTCCGCTTATATCTTTTTGTCGCTTCGGCCTTTTGAGTATCTGTTAATTCTGAATAGCTCAAAATTTGGACCCCTACCGCCGCCAATTCTGGAATCATTGTAGACAGGAGATAGTGGTGAGCACTCTGCATCAGAGCATGAGCTCCCTCTCTCACGGCTGAAAGCAGTTCCGTTGGAGTCTGCCCGTCAATTGAAAGATCCGTGATACCACTGGCAACCTGCTTCTTGAGCCCCCCGATACGCACCATGTAGAATTCGTCCAAATTCGAGCCAACGATCGAAAGAAACTTCAGTCGCTCCAATAGCGGATTAGCCTCATCCTGGGCTTCTTCAAATACCCTGTACTGAAAAGCCAGTAGACTCAATTCCCTGTTATTGTATAGGGAAGGATCCTTGAGGTCCTC
>JAPPBZ010000159.1 GCA_026702635.1 Bacteroidota bacterium | reverse complement strand
GACGAGCGGTGGCGCAATCACAACGACTTCCTGCTGGTATCGCGATTGGGCGGGCCGGGGACGTCAGAGCCTATGATGTTGCCGCCCAGCTTCCAATCGGCCCCAACAGTGCATGGGGCTTGGCATTGACTGCTACAGATAGTGGTGATCTGGAGGCACGAACCCAGCCAGGAGAACCAGATGGCCTCTTCGGTGCCCAATTTATTAGTGCCGGAGTGAGCTATGCACGCGTTCTCAGTGGGCTACGGGTAGGAATGACCGCCAAGTACCTTCGTGAGCGGATATTTGATACGAATGCATCCGGGTATGCAGTAGACTTTGGGGTTCAGGCAGATGTCCTTGGTGGACGCCTGAATCTCGGGGCAGGACTCCGCAATCTCGGCCGTATGAGCACCTTGGAAACGGAACGGACTCCCCTGCCGCGTCTAGTACAAGGAGGTATTGCCCTGTCACCACTGCAAATCATTACCGCATTCGACGAGGCCCGCCTTCTGGACCTGATGATAAGTATTGAAGCTTCTCATCTATTCGATGATCGCCTAACACGATTACATCTCGGATGTGGAGTCACAATCATGGAGATGGTTGACCTGCGTGGTGGCTATATCTCCAATGATGAACTGCGGAGCTATACTTTTGGGATTGGATTGTTCTTTGACAGCATTGACGCGGACTATGCGTACATTCCCTTTGAGGACGGATTTGATGGCCCTGGGCATATACTGAGTCTTTTGTACTACTGGTAGACAATGATCCGTTTGAACCCAGACGCCTCCAACTCCCGTACTACAGATTTCTTCATAAACATTTGAGATATCATGGGAATCTTTAGTTGGGCACTTTTTGGGCTTCTTGCCGGAGCTCTAGCAAGATGGATCTATCCCGGAGAACAAGGCTATGGGATATTCAAAACCATGTTCATCGGGATTATAGGCGGTCTTCTTGGTGGCTGGGCTGGCAGCATATTTTTTGATGTCGGTGCACTCGGCTTTGACTGGCGAAGCTTGCTGGTTGCCGTTCTTGGTGCAATGTTTGTAATCTGGATTTGGGAGCGGATTCGTAAATAGAGCATTCAATAGGGAAACACATAGAAGCGAAGTGACAAGTTCAGGTGTAGACTTCTCAAATTTCAAACCCCAGGGAATTGTATACTTCCTGTTGGGGTTGATTGCAGCGTTTTTTGTCGGCGTTACACTGCTTGAGCTCCGCAGTGTCCTCGTGCCTTTCTCTGTGGCACTGCTTCTATCGTTCATATTTCAACCCATTGTACTCTATCTCAAGGCACGCCGGATCCCCATGGTAATTGCCTTGGTCGTCGTTTTTGTGGTGCTTGCTGCAGCTGCGACAATCGTTGGATATATTGTGTATTCAAGCGCACAGTCATTGGCAACCGCCGCGGATCGCTATCTGCCACGCATTCAAACGGTCGTTGCCGATATTGAAGCACTCCTTCAGAGTGCCGCGGCAGCGATGGGATTAGAAGAAGGTCGACTGGATCTGAGCCAGGTCATCGACCCATCTATTGTTCCCACATTACTTCAAAGCGGAATCGGTGAGGCATTTACCTTTGCAGGAAATACATTTCTAGTCCTCCTGTTCATGCTGTTTATTCTGGCAGGAAGTGGCGAACTGGTGGTAAAAGTTCGGCGTGCATATCCCGAAAGTATTGCGGCTCGAATTGCCTCTGTTACTGACAATATCAGCCAGCAGGTTCGCCAGTACCTTGTTGCAAAGACGCTAGTCAGCGTAGGTACGGGTCTGCTAATCTTTCTGGTCCTCTGGATCCTGGGGGTTGACTATGCCATCTTCTGGGGATTTCTGGCATTTATCTTAAACTACATCCCCAACATCGGCTCGTTCGTTGCCGTGATCCTTCCGTTCGGCTTCGCATTACTGCAGTTTGATACGCTAACGATCCCGATCATAGCTGCGCTATTGATGTGGCTCATTCAGATGGTCATGGGCAATGTTGTTGATCCGAGGCTTATGGCGTTCAGCCTGAACCTCAGCCCCCTTCTGGTGATTGTATCTCTCATATTCTGGGGATGGCTCTGGGGTATAGCAGGTATGATTCTTGCCGTGCCATTGACAGCAACCATAAAAATCTTCTTTGAGAATATTGACAGCCTACGACCCATTGCAGTCCTAATGGGCTCTGTGAATGGAAGGTCGGACTCTTCTAAAGAACCGTAGGGCTTGCAAGTATCTGTTGCCCGTACCTCTCATCCTGACTCCCTTTCTCCGCGTGTAGGTCAGGGTATTCTACGGAACTGATCCCCGCTGCTACAATTCACCTAGGGGGAGCAGGTCCTCGTCACCAATATTCACCCTTATATCGTGTCCGCAGGCGGAGCCTTCCAGATAGATCGGAGGAGCGGAGTCGTCTTCAGACAGCGAGTCAGCAGCAAACTCAAAGGCTGCGTCAATGGGACAATCCCCATTCCTGTCTCCGACTGCCCAATCGAGCGCTCCCCTCAGGGAGCCATCAAGGGTTAGGGCTTCAAAAAAACCAAATATCTCAAATCGTATGACGTACTCAAGGTCGGGATCACCCACTACGACGAAGTCGGTTCCACTCGGGGCCCTAATCCCACAGGACCTCGGGACGGCACGAAGGACAGTGTTCGACCCGAAGCTGGGTGGGACTTCATTCTCGAAGTTAACAATCTTGCCGTCCATCTGAACCTCGCCTCCGTTTTCGCACGGCGTCGTCCATTCCAGCGACAATTCGAGTTCCAGGTCATCAAAACCAATCTCGACACCCTCAAGTGCGGTATCGTCGGCCATAACCTCGAGCATACCGAGGACTAGGTTCTCGGATTCGCTCTCAGTCAGCGGCGGGCCACCGTTATCGGCTGAGGAGTCACACCCTATCAACAGGGCAAGCAGAGCGCTGCACAGCAGCACGGAGCGGATCAAATAGGTTATGGATTTTCTGCGTCGATTTTGATTGGGGTGAATCAGAAAGTACGGATTAATTCCATTATCAGTACTGCACTGTCGATCGCGCTCTAACCAACTGACCTAGTCAGCTGGAGCTATGCGAAGTGTTGCTCATCTGTGGGAGCACTTGCCAATTCTGGCATGGGTGCAGAAAATATCAATCAGATGCGATGCATACCGCTTGGCAGCGATGATCTATTTCGCTGGTATTTGCGTGCGTGAACTGGATCAATCGGATTTTCAGCCAGCAACTTCACGCTTAAGTTGCTCCCGTGCAAGCTTGATCTGCCGCTCTACCTCTGTTGTTGCCGTTCCACCAAGGCTATTCCGCGCATCTACAACTGCATCTAACTCCAGACATTTCAACACATCTGCCTCAATGAGAGGGCTCACCTGTTGCATCTTTTCAATTGGTAATGACTCCAGAGGGATCCCCTCCTCCAAGCAGATTGCAACTAAGCGCCCCACCACATCGTGTGCCTGTCGAAATGGCATCCCTTTGCGTGCCAAATAATCTGCCAAATCTGTAGCATTACTAAACGCAGTGCCCGCAGCAGCTCTCATGCGTTCTGCATGCACTTGAACGCCGGAAAGCATCGCGGAGTAAATTTTGAGGGACGCCTGCAGAATATCCACCGCATCAAAAACCCCCTCCTTATCCTCCTGCATGTCCTTGTTATACGTCAGAGGCAACCCCTTCATCGTCATTAGCAATGCCATAAGGCTACCACACACCCGACCAGTCTTCCCTCGGATAAGTTCACACATGTCAGGATTCTTTTTCTGGGGCATAATACTGCTGCCCGTTGTGTGACTATCCGGCAACGTGATAAAGCCAAACTCCTGACTAGACCACAGAATGAGTTCTTCGCTCAATCTTGACAAGTGTACCATAACAATACTGCTGAACGATAGAAAATCCAGCACAAAATCCCGATCACTGACTGCATCCATCGAATTCAAAGCCACTCCTTTGAATCCCAACTGCTCCGCGGTTGCAGCCCGGTCAATATCAAAGCCCGTCCCCGCCAAGGCTCCAGTACCAAGGGGCGAATCATTCATCCGCTCCAATGTCTGAGAAAGGCGTTCCGAGTCCCGGCTGAACATTGCATAGTAGGCCATCAGATGATGCGCGAAAAGAACTGGTTGTGCGACCTGCAGGTGCGTATAGCCCGGCATAATCACATCCAGATGCGCTTCAGCAAGATGAACAAGCGTTGATCGGAATGCCTGTCCGATTCCCGCCAGCCCCTCAGGGAGGTTGCGCGCCTGACCGGTCCC
>JAPPBZ010000269.1 GCA_026702635.1 Bacteroidota bacterium | reverse complement strand
ACTCGTACGTGGCGTAGGCAAGTGTGCCATCTGACCTCATATCCGGCATAAATGCCCCACCGATCACCTGGGTCAACTGCTCAGACGTATCTCCATTCATCTGATAAATATTATAGATTCCATTCGCATCCGAGGCATAGTACAGAATCCCGTTGGCCACCATCGGTGAGCGTTCGTCTGCAATGGATTGTACGACGGGGACAGGGTCGGAACCATCCACTCTAATACGCCATAAGTCATTGCCATGCTTGCCTGGCTCAAGCCTTGCAAAATAGATCCAGTCACCACCCCATGTCGGGCCGGTCACCTGCGTGCCATTGGCAAATTGTGTAACCGGCATGGTCTCACCCGTGTCGACATCAAGAAGCCAAATATTGCTCGTTCCATCGTTGGAGGCGACATAAGCAATTCTGGTTCCAGTAGAGTCCCAAGCGGGCTGCGACGCCCGTGCATCACGTGTGAGTTGCGAGGATGTCTCTGTATCCAGTTCGATCACATGAAGGTCTGTATAAAGAAAACCTTCCGAGGTGATTCGCTGTTTTGCGTAGGCAAGTGCATTGCCATCCGGTCTCCATGCCGCTGCACCCGTGACTCCAGATTTGACCCGATGCCCTAGAGAGCAGATATAATCACCGACCATGCTCCCCAGATCATGGGCTAGAACCGAATCCGTGCTTAAATCCCGTACATACAGGGTTACCCGGCTGAAGTGTTCGCCCTTATTGGAGATGTATGCCAGTTTGGAACCGTCTGGAGAAAATCGCGGAAAGTAATTCGCAAATCCATCTGGCTCAATGATCGTTCCCTCCACGGGAGACGCTTCAATCGGCGTGATTGCTTTACGATATGCCTGCTCCAACTCCTGAAGCCACTGATCATAAACCTCTTCCCCCTTCACTCCTGTTGCCAACTCAATCGCTTCCTCTACACGCCAAGTACCCCACCGGCGCAAGCTATTGGTGATTTCAGATAAGACCTCATCCCCATATTTATTCGCCAAGTAGAGGGTAAAGGCAAAACCATAGTTATAGACGCCCTCACGCATGAGACTGCTTTTGGAATAAAAACTGCCGAGTTCACTCAGACTGAGTGTTTTATTCTCCAGGACCCGGGTCCGCAGCAACATATCTCTATGCGAATCCCACTGATCATAGTGCGCGTGATCGTGCTGATACTGTGCGGTCCCTTCTGCCAACCATGCTGGATTACTTAGCCCGACAACAGGATAACTTACAAGTACATTGGGGTAACCATACAAGACATCCGGGCGACGTACATTTTCGTAATCCAGGACCTGGAGATAACCAAATGGTATCGCCCGGGGTAGTTTCATTGCTGCCTGGACTTGTACAATGTGCGTGAACTCGTGCGTGATCACATTGCGCATCCAGTCATGCGCCCCACGCAATGATGAGTTGAGTGCCGGTGCCCAAATTTCAATTTTATTGTCAAAAAAGAACGCCGCACCGTTCGAATAATCCTCATAGTCTTTAAGGATGATGTGCACTTTCTCATCCGGCTCATACCCGTACATCTTCGTAATCGGCCCATAAACTTCCTCCGCCACACGTGCAGCAACCTGTGCCGACCGACTTGATCCCCTGCCTTCTTCATCCAGGTGAAACAGTACTACAAAATTCTCGGTCTCAATCTGGTACCAGTCAAGAGTTGGCCGACTAAAATCCACAAGAGACGGTGAAACCTGTGCATGCACTTGTGCAAGGAATCCTAGCGCTACAATCATGACTGCACACCACTTCATCGAATAATCGCAAGCTTAATCAAGCGTGAATCCGTCGCCCCTGAGATGGATCGTGCCTTCACCCTGGCATAGTATATGCCACTCGCTGCATCGGTCGTCCAAAGGGTTTCATACGGAACACCTGCTGAAGTAGTGAAGGTGATTGAATCTATCAATGATCCCGCCGCATCTACAACTGTAACTGATACATCGGAGGATTCCTTGGTCATGCACCGAAAAAACGTAGATCCGTCCCGAATTGGGTTCGGCCAGTTATAAGTTTCCGTTGTACTGAGGAGCGATGTGATTTCAGCAATCTGTCTGTCTAAAGCAACAAAGCTTGTATTTTGCGGTCCACCGTATTTCTCCGACCAAAGTACACGGTCAATGTCGTTGAGTCTATAGCTGCGCAGCACACCTGCGTTAGTAACAACCGTTAAGCTGTCTCCGGAAAGCAGGGGCGCCGCTTCCAAGGAAAATCCAGCAGACAAGGGGAAACCCGAGACCACCTCTCCACCCTGCCCCAGGTCCATTGCATAGATATTGCCATCCGTGGCGGTAACGATGAGCACAACCGATTCACCCGATTCGTAAACAAGCGGAGAGCTGGTTGCCCGGGCACCAATCTGAATCGGAAATGGAGGCAGTAAAGCACCTCCCTGAGAAAACGCAACCACTTTGTTGCCTACCGTAGTGACAATGTCAAGTACTCCGTCTTGATTAAGATCTGCCATGGCGACTGCCTTGGAAAAAATATCTTTTCCGAAGTAAGCAGCAGCGGCAATTCGGATTACAAAACCGTCGGGCTGCAAGAAGAGCAAATCCCTAGAACGTGGAATCGCCCCCCAAAGCCCCGTTCGATCCCGTCCCATCACCGGAGACCCTGCATCATGATCAAGCTGATATGTCCATACTGGAGGCGCCTCAAGTGGTCCAGCCTGTGACTGCCCAAAAACATAAATCTCCTCATCCGTTGCGACGATCCCCAAGGCTGGGTCATTGAGGCTGTAGGACTCGATGCTCTCCGCGATTCGAAGAACTTCGGAGCGATCCGAACCCGTGAACTGAACATAGTGTGCATCTGCATGATGTACGACAGGGCTAAACGCTACAAGCTGTGTCGGAAGCATGATTGACTGAACAAGTTCCAGCTCCTGATTCGTGATTGAATAGCGCTTGAATGTCGAAGCTGCGCCGCCTTCCTTGTCAATAGTGGCAATATTTGTGGCACTAAATGCCGGTCGTACATGTGCATTCATACGACCTATGCCTGGAACCACAACCTCACTCCCTGTAAAGACTACACTATAATTTGCAATTGAACTGACACTACTTTCTACGTCAGCTTGCACTTCCAAAAAAATAGATCCCAGGTCCGTTACGGATCCGTCATGGCTCTTTCGGAATGAAAAGGACATGATGGGGCCTGATTCCGAAAAGTCTTCGATGATCAGGAAGCTGTCTCCTCCCCCATTCGTTCGACTGTCAGGATTCGTATTTGGCCCAAACCGATTCTCATAGAGGGGGATGATTCGCCCGGAAGGAAGCGACACACTCGAGGGATTGCCTTCAAAATAAAAGTCAAACGGAGCTCCTACATTTCCATCAAATCCAATATCCTGAGCTCCATCGGCCTCTTCTATATCTACTGCCAATCTGCTACGATTATTGTTGCCCGCATGTGCAAACTGACGCTCATCAACATGCCAGATCAGAATTCCCCCATTGTACTGCTCTTGATCGGAGTCCCAACCAGGCAGAGCAAAATCGTACGAATTTGCCTGGGTCACGACTCCACCCTGAAATCCCTCTATATTGAACCGGTTAAAATTGTCCTGCACTTCGGGAATAGTTTGCGTCGAATATCCTCCGTCTTTAAACACTTGTAACGTAAGGCCCCGATTGCCTGGATCACGAACACGGTTTTCCAGGAGGAAGTATTCGGCTTTTGAAATCTCTATCCTGGCGACTTCCCCAGCCATCAATTCATATGATCCTGGATCCTGAATTTCCTTTGGGTCCACCCACCCCACTGCCGTACGTGTCCATGCGCTGGGCAGTGGCGGGAATAGCCCACCATATGCAAAAATCCCCAAAGGATCCATCAGCCCAAACGGGCCAATCACGGATTCCCCTGTATCCGTATTAAACAGGTCTGGTACCCCCAGATAACTCATGAAGCTTGCCGCCAAAAGTCCATTGATGGACAGCTCCAGTAAGAAGGCTTCATCGGTAATCGAATTCAATCCTGAACGCGTTTCTGTGCGTGGGATAATCATTGAATGATTTACTAGAATTCCCTTAAAGCTTACTTCACCGGTTCCCAGCCTAGTAAGTAATTCGGAACCCATGAAGATTGACGGTAGATCCTGCGGAGTTTTGTCCAGCGTGGTCCCAATCAGCTCAATATCACGCCCAACTCCCGCATGAAACAAGATGAAGGCCGTCTTTCCATGCTCAAGTTGCATGGGATCAAACGCGCTGATCTGATCCGCCTCTACCCAGG
>JAPPBZ010000295.1 GCA_026702635.1 Bacteroidota bacterium | reverse complement strand
CTCCCATTGCTCCATGAGATGTGCTGTCCAACCGGTAATGCGTCCCATCACAAAGAGGGTCGTGTAAAACTCTGGCTCAATCCCCAATAGGTGGTAAACGAGGCCACTGTAGAAATCTACGTTCGCGTTGATCCCCTTCTCTTCTTCCATTACCCGGGTAAGGACAGAGCAAAGATCCACCCAGTACATAGAGTCGCGTTCACGCCCCAGTTCGGTGAGCATTTGGCGTACAACATTTGCACGCGGATGCAGTGTCTTGTAAACACGATGTCTAAACCCCATGATACGCTCTTTGGCATCAAGTTTTCTACGAACAAACTCAGCAGGATCTTCGCCACTCTCATGGAGATCAAGCAGCATGAGCATGACCCGTGTGTTTGCGCCCCCGTGTAGCGCTCCTTTGAGTGCTGCAACGCCGCCGGTAACGGCAGAATACATGTCACTGAGCGTAGCTCCGATGACGCGCGCAGCAAAGGTTGAGGCATTCAGGCCATGTTCTGCGTGCAGAACCAGAGCAGCGTCCAAAGCTTCGATGGCACGAACTCCCGGCTGCTCGCCAGTGAGCATGTACAAGAAG
The DNA here is from genome assembly GCA_026702635.1 of Bacteroidota bacterium. Lineage (GTDB taxonomy): Bacteria > Bacteroidota > Rhodothermia > Rhodothermales > Bin80 > Bin80. Next base: position 3,681 of record JAPPBZ010000295.1, on the reverse strand, counting down.
TTTTCAGCGGTATTGCCGGTCGTTCGTGTGGGGATCGGAGGTTTCCCGTGACGGTGGCGTACCAGAGCAGCAATCAAAACCGGGATTTGTGCAGTCAAACGGAGCGCTTTACGATAGTTGGCTTCTTCCGAGCCATCATTTGCTTCAGGATCGTAATGTGAGAGCAGGGAAATGCCGGTCCGCAGTGCAGCCATTGCATCAAAGTCCGCGGGCAACTGGCCAAGCAGGTCCAGCACCGCTTCCGGTACATGACGAAGGCTAACCAACTGTTCATTCAGCGTGTTTCGTTCCGCCTCTCCAGGAAGTTGGCCGTGCCAGAGGAGGTAGGCCACGTCTTCAAAGGTACTGTTCTCAGCGAGGTCTTCAATTGCATACCCTCGATAAACCAAAGTCCCTTTGCGTCCATCAATGTGACAGATGGACGAGTTGAGTGCGATGACACCCTCAAGCCCTTTTACATGATGATCCTGGCCAGATGGAGGAATTATCGGTGGATTCATTTGAGGTAAATTATAGAAAGCAGAGCAGGCCAGTAAATTTCACGGTTTAACGTTCCAACTCTGATGATGTGCCTGAATTGGATCAATTAGCGGGCATTTTCGTAACGTAGCAAATTAATTATATCGAAACTTGATCACGGGCCGTTATGGCACGCGATCAATGCCAGCGCGCTACGATACCTTCCGCAGTCCAACCGTGGTCTCCCTTGCTGGCAGGAACGACAAGATTCGTACCTCCGGGGGTCATGCTAAGCGCGTCCAAAATTATTCTATATGTCAAAAGAAATCATTATTAACGCCACGCCCAAGGAAACGAGAGTTGCAATCGTTGACAAAGGGAAATTGGTGGAGTTTTACATAGAAAATCCAGATAACGAGCGAACCGTAGGAGACATTTTCCTGGGTCGCATTGATGCATTCCGCTCGGGACTTCGAGCGGCATTTGTGGATATCGGAGAGGATCAGCATGGGTTTTTACACTTCTCCGGTCTCACGGATAACCTTGAGCAGCAACTCGCTCTGGTGGAAGATCCGAAACCCCAAGTCTCCAAAATCATGGAGGTCTGGGCATCAAAAAAGGCAAAAACGCCCCCTCAGAGTGGTCCACCCCGACGCCGTTGGGGGGACTCTAACTTGCTGAAGTCCAAACAGAAGATTCTCGTCACGATTACCAAGGAGCCCTATCACAGTAAGAGCCCCCGGCTTTCCACGGACATCTCACTGGCTGGACGTTTCCTTGTGCTGATTCCACTTGCGGATTACAGCGCTGTCTCGCGGCGGATTGAAAACCGAAAAGAGCGTCAACGTCTGCGCTCTATTATGAAAAAAATCCGTCCATCCGGGTTTGGTCTGATTGCCCGGACCGTTGCCGAAGGAAAGGATGAAGAAGCACTGGAATTGGATCTTCAGTTGCTCATCGATCGGTGGGGAAAGGTCGAAAAAAAATTACAGGGATCCCCGAATCCGCCCATAAAACTGTACGAAGATGTGAATCTGGCCTCTTCCATCATCCGGGATTTATTCTCTGATGACTTTTCTCGCATTCTGGTGGATAATCATCGAATGTATCGGGCCATTCGCGGGTATATTCTGGCGGTTGCCCCCCACATGATCAAGGCGGTCAAGCAACATAAAGGTCGCAAGTCGGTCTTCGCGGCGGCCGGGGTTGAGGATCAAATCAATGAGGTCTTCGATACGCAAGTCAGTCTGCCCTCCGGTGGATCACTCATCATCGAGGCAACAGAAGCGATGCATGTGATTGATGTGAATTCAGGGCGAACCCGTTCAAAAAATGATCCAGAAGAATTCGCATTGCAGGTTAATCTTGAGGCCGTGGAGGTAATTGCGCGCCAAATACGCCTACGAGACTTGAGTGGCCTGATTGTGATTGATTTTATTGATCTGCGGAACGAGAAGAATCGAGCAAAAGTAGATCAAGCGCTTACGCAGGAATTGAGTACCGATCGGTCACAGGCGGAGAATCTTCCAATGAGCGAACTGGGGATCGTGCAAATTGCTCGTGAGCGTCAGCGTGTCAGCGTGACGTCAACACACCGGCTAGCACAAAAATCACGGATCAATAGGACACCGCCACCGGATCCAGAGGCCATCGAAAAAAGAATCGAAAAGTGGCTGAAAAAACATGATGGTGGTAGCCTGCATTTGCAGCTGCATCCGTTCACAGCTGCCTGGGTGAATCGTGGCACATGGCGTCGTAGCAAAAAGGCACAATGGCAGCGCCAGTATAAGCACCGGATCACGGTGGTTGAAGCCGAGCAGCTACGCCCGGACGAGTTCAGGTTTTTGGATGCCACAAGTGAGCATGACATCACGGATCTAAGCCCCCGGATGGTCCGCATCAAAGCACAATCAAAACAACCTTCACCCAAAAAGCCCAAACAGGCAAACAAAACCGTGGATCGACGAAAGTCGCGCAGGAACAATAACGGCCAGACTTCCCGGAAGCGTCAATCACCCCGACGACAAAAAGCGGCAACCGATGCATGAGAAAGTCCGCAGGGGTTCATTAGTGGTCCTGCTCCTGATGCTGATCCCTATGGAGATCGCCGCACAGAATCGGGCTCTTGAGCGCGGAATGCATGGTGGAGAGTTCAGCATTGGAATGATTGATCATGCTTATGTGGGCTCGGAGATCACCGGCGGCAATTATGATTACCAGGGAGTCGGCGTGGGGCTTTCTTATATCGGCAATCAGGTACGTGCTTCCCTGCTCTTTGGCCGCTCCGGTGAGCCACGCACCTTTCTTGATATCTCTGCAGTGGGCTGGCTCGCTCCCTCGTTTGCCAGGGTCAGACGAGAGAATACGACACTCTCCATGCCGATGGGGTTCTTGACGGCGTGGCGTAGGACGACGGCAGAAAAAAACGTTGAGCCCCTCGGAGCAACAGCGATCCTGTTCGGTGCGGGTGGTGAATTGGTGCACTCTTTCAATGAACGTGCACGGGTGCGGTTGCGGGCAATCCCACTTGTCGGAATTACTGGGAGTCAGATCGTGGATGCGGTCGGTTTGTCCTGGGCCGTAGATGCGGAGGCGCGCTTCTTTGTTGCTGAAGTATTTTCACACTTAGGTCTCTCGATCGGGTATACATTCCGTTATCAGCTCTGGAATATCAATGGATCGCGATCGTTTTCAGATAGTGTCGATGAGGTGTATGACTACGCTAGTCAAGTGCATATTTTGTCCGCAGGTATCTGGTTTTGAGCGATGACCAAGGATAAAGCCATTCTACGAGCTATGGAGGACGCAGCGAGAAAATCTGGGTATAAGATTCGATGGGATAAGGGTCAATTTCGGGGTGGATCCTGCACGCTCGATGGAAGCAAACTGATCGTTTTGAATCGGCATCATCCAACGGAGGTGCACCTCGGGGTTCTGGCACGTGCGCTGAAGGGTGTTCCGCTTCAGGGTGTCTCCATACGCAAAGGGATGCGCAAGCACGTAGAATCGACTATCCAAAAGTACTCATTTGAGTGAAGATGTATGCGCATTACGCTATTGGGTACTGGCACATCCGTAGGGATCCCCATGATTGGCTGCGATTGCGAGACATGTCAGTCCAGAGATCCACGAGATAGACGTCTGCGTGCGGCATGTCATGTTCAGGCTGGAGATCTTAGTATTGTCATTGATACGGGGCCGGATTTTCGGGTACAGATGCTA
>JAPPBZ010000020.1 GCA_026702635.1 Bacteroidota bacterium | reverse complement strand
CTTGGCTGAACTACGAATCGTTTCGGCCCGCGGGCCGCGCTGTCTACAAGAACGCCAGTCTGGTGCTAGCTGCATTTGTAGCGGGCGTTCTTGTAGAAGGATTTTCAACCATGATAGCCAAGTCTTTTCGGATGACGGGACGGGTTGGTTCAAAGAATACCAAGCGTCGCTTAGGTTATAATGCCCGGCATATACTTGAGATATTTTATCCTGGCGGCATGCTGCGGCCAAACGACGGATGGAAAATGACCATGCGCATCCGCTTCGTCCATGCAAAGGTTCGCTATCTGCTGAATCGCTTCGATGAATGGGATAAAGAGGCCTGGGGTTGCCCCGTGAGTGCCGCCCATCTAGGGTACGCTACTGCGGTGTTTTCTATGCGCTTAATTCATTTCTCCAAGATACTTGGTGTAAAATTCAACAGGGAAGAGCAAGAAGGCGTTATGGATGTCTTTCGTTACGTGGGGTATTTGTTTGGCGTCCCTGATGCCATACTGTACGAGGACAAAAAGGCTGCCGAGCGGATCTTTAAGATCGGCATGCTATGTGAACCATCTCCTGACGAAGATTCAGCGTTTATGGCCAATCAACTGGTTCGTGCCGTACCAAGTGTCACCGGTATTGAAAATGTGAAGGAAGCAGAAGAACAGGTCAAATTAGGGTACGCACTTTCAGGAATTCTCATTGGACGCAAGATGGCAAAGGACTTGCAGTTCCCCTATTACAACGGCTTCATCGCCCTCTTTTTGTTTCGAACCCGCATATTTCTTGAAAGCGTGCTCAAGGATACACAGTTCGTACGGAGGAAGAATTTTATGGAATTATTGGGGATTTCCTCCTATGACGACATCATTGGGATCAGTTACAAGCTACCAACGCACGTGAAGGACGCCATGTCTCAGGACTGGTAACAGCGTGCCAAATATCTTGGTACTACTGCACGGCAACGACCAGAACATTCTGTTCTGGTCCCGAGCGAAAGTGGGTGGTATTGTAGGGAATATCAGTCCACAGGACGGAACCCGAACCTCAGAGCACCGTTCCTGACCGCCAAACATGCGTGCTGCTCTGAGCTGTGGGAGCGGTGCTCCAATCTAAACCAGAGACAAATGAATGAGACCGAGAATTCTGATCAATTAAACAAGATTTTCTGGCTACTCGTGAGTGCAAACGTGTGGCTTGTCATGCTCGTTGCCCTAATGTGTTATCTGTTATGGGGATGGTAATCACCATCTTACTTTGATAGAGAATATCACAACTACTTGTTGTGCGCAAAGGCATTGAGCCAATTCGGGGTCGCACACGTCGCGATCAGACGCGAGAGGCCGCTTTGAAATAAAAACGTGCAAGCCCGAGCAGATGCATGTGCTGCGACCAGGGAGTTCGGTCATGAGTTAACAGTAATATAACCAGTTATTATTCATTATATAACAGATAAAGAACATAATTGATGGGAAAAACACTTGAAACATCACTATCTTTGTGCGTGATTGAAGGGGGCTGCGCATGGCGGTGTGATGATCTGCTGACAAGGCAATATTCGCAAGGCGAATTCAGTGCAGCCTGTGCGCCCGAACCAAGAAATCGCACAGGCCGGGAATGGCACAGCACTGCTCAAGAAGCGCTATTTTAGTGTACAGAGTTCAATCCGACACATGGGAGAGATTATTTGAGAGGATGGGGACAAAGTCTGTCTGTCGGATTCTATTGGGGATGGTTCTGACGGTGTTTGCGTTTGCGCAGGATCGTCCGGAGGCCTGTCGATCAAACTTACAGGTGGCTCCGGGGAATTCCACGGTGATAGACTGCGTAGTTCAGACGGAAGGATATATGTATGAGTGGACGAGTCGGGACCCGTATTGGCTCACCTTTTTGAGTGATGCGGGAGTCGCTTCTCCCCGTTTCCATGCGCCTGTGAACGCGGAGACTCCTTGGCAGCTAGTTTACGACCGGATGGCTATTGATGGCGAGGGGGAATTGGTCGAGATTCCGTTTACCAGGTTGCTTCCATTGGAAGAGTTTGTAACGTACCGAGTTAAAGATCGAGAGATCCAGACAGTGAATTGGGGGACCGGTTAGTTGCCGTATTTATTACCCCATTATCCTGTTATGCGCAAATAAATGAGAGAGCCTTCTCCCATTCTTGTTCCAGCCAGTTATCAATCGGGCTATGCAAAGGCGCGGCGTAAGGATCCGGTCTTGGCAGAGCTGTATGTTCAGCATACAACTATTGGGGATCCCGAACTGGATCCTGTACTTGAGGAATGTGTGCCACAACTGGCTCCCGATGTCTTCAACCGGTATGTGCGAGCCGGTATTGAAGGAAGAAAAGAATTCTTGGAGGGTGCACCTGATTGTCTCCGCGAATTCTTTCACAAGGCAGACACCGTCAAGCCACCTTGGCTGAACTATGAATCGTTTCGGCCCGCTGGCCGCGCGGTCTACAAAAACGCTAGTCTGGTGCTGGCTGCTTTTGTCGCGGGTGTTCTCGTAGAAGGGTTTTCAACCATGATCGCCAAGTCTTTTCGGATTACGGGAAGAGTTGGATCAAAGAATACCAAGCGTCGCCTAGGTTATAATGCCCGGCATATACTTGAGATTTTTTATCCTGGTGGCATGTTACGGCCAAACGACGGATGGAAAATGACCATGCGCATCCGCTTCGTCCATGGAAAGGTTCGTTATTTGCTGGGTCGTTCCGATGAATGGGATAAAGAGGCCTGGGGTTGCCCTGTGAGTGCTGCCCATCTGGCGTACGCCACTGCGGTGTTTTCGATGCGCCTACTGCATTTTTCCAAATTGCTTGGTGTGAGATTCAGTAAGGAAGAGCAAGACGGCGTCATGGATGTGTTTCGTTACGTTGGGTATTTATTCGGTGTTCCAGATGCCATACTGTACAAGAACATAGAGGAGGCCAGGCAGATCTTTAAGATCGGCTTGCTATGTGAACCACCCCCTGACGAAGATTCAGCGTACATAGCCAATCAATTGGTTCGTGCCGTACCACGGGTCACCGGTATTGAAAATGAGGAGGAAGCAGAAGAGCAGATCAAATTAGGGTATGCACTTTCACGGGTTCTCATTGGACGGAGGATGGCACGGGATTTGAAGTTTCCCCATTATAATGGCTTCATCGCCCTCATTTTGTTTCGAACCCGCATATTTCTTGAAAGTGTCTTCAAGGATACACAGCTCGTGCGGAGGAAGAATTTTACGGAACTGCTGGGGATCTCCTCCTATGACGACATCATAGGGATCAGTTATAAGCTACCAACACACGTGAAGGATGCTTTATCGCAGGACTGGTAGCGGAGGATATTCTCGGTGATTATGTGCAGTGGTGCTGAGTGCGGGTACGCTGCGGTTTTGGTGATCAAAATGGGGCATTTTGATCATCAGAGGACTAAGGGAGAGAGGCTTGCTGCAGGATGATTTTGTTCAGCTCACCGTCTCACGTCTGCTGATGATCTGATCTGCCGTATGGATTCCATTGCGAATACAATCAGGAATGCCCACGCCATCCAGGTAATTTCCCGCGAGATAGAGGCCGGAATGGGAGCTTGTAATCTCACGGATTTTCTTGATTCGCCCGACATGCCCAAGTGTATATTGAGGCAATGCATCGGGGAAACGGTGAATCCTGGTGAATAGGGGGTCTGCTGTAATCCCCAACGCCTGTTCCATCTCTTCACGTGCCTGTGCGAGTATAACTGCATCGGTCATCTTCGTGTCGCGTAAATAGAGTCTGAACAGTAAATGACCAGCGGGTGCACGTCCTGCGAGTTTGAGCGCACTCCAGGTGCAAGCGGCCACAGAAGTAACTTGATCGGAGGCAACCAGATGACCATATCCTTTGAGCGGTCTGGGGGCATCTGTCTGAGAATAGGCCAGGTGAACCATCGTACCTGCACGATATGGGATTTGGTGAAGGAGTTCGGCTAATTCTGGAATCGCTGACTGAGTGATCGCCGCCGCATTCTGGGCAGGTACGGCTAGAATGATGTCGGTAGCCGACAGGGGAGCATGCCCGGTGGTGCTGACCTTCCAGTGCGTACCTATTTTTGTGATGGCGGTAGCCTTATGTCCAAAGTGGATGTTGTCTTCGTTGACCGTGGTCAGGGCGGTGATCAAAGAGGATAGTCCATCTGGAAGACTTAGGAGTGGAGAGGTAGGCTCCTGAACGGGTATTCGGCCAACTCCGAGGAGAACGCTGCCATACTTCGATTCGAGGTTCATCATATGTGGCAGGAGTGCCTTCA
>JAPPBZ010000152.1 GCA_026702635.1 Bacteroidota bacterium | reverse complement strand
ATCCAGTTTCTGGCGAAGCGAAACATTTACACTCCGAAATCCCCTGCCAACAGGGGTCGTGACCGGTCCCTTCAAGGCAAGACGATTTCTCCGTATCGAGTTAAGCACATCGTCGGGCAAGGGATGTCCTCGTTTTTCAATCCCTGCATAACCCACTTCCTCGAACCGCTCCCAGCGTATATCTACCCCCGTTGCAGCAACAACTTTACAGGTAGCTTCTGTGACTTCAGGGCCAATTCCATCTCCGGGTATCAAGGTAATCGTATACATCCCAATAATTAATGCTGTTGCCCAGATACTCCCTGCAGGCTATAAAGAAAAAGGGTAGCAGCGCACACTCGCACCACTACCCAAGGAAAATCCAAATCGGCCCCGTGCCCGGCCTGCAGGTACGGCCACCTTGAGTCTACTCAAATATTCGATATATCTCGTCTGGATGAATAACTGATTCGAAGAGTTCCCGCCTTTCGGAGCTCTCCCTGAACATCGGTTACAACACCCATCTCTGATTCTTCATCAACCCTGAGTGATACAATCAATCTCGGCTGCTCACTCAGCTTCCGATACATGATTGATCGAACGTTGGTCAGGTCTTCAATGACGGCATCATCAATTTGCACCTTTGTGTCACCAACCCTATTTCCGGGCATTTTCTCTGGACCCATCCATACGTACGATACATAGCGCTTTTGCTCAATCTTTGTCAATGCTTCCGCTTGCGGCAGAATCGTTCGAACCTGAACCTCCTGCTCCCGCAACACGGTCGTTACCATGAAAAAGATTAAGAGCATAAAGATGATATCCGGCAGTGATGCCGTAGAAATCTCGGGCTTAGCTTTAGATTTTTTTGTAAAGTGAGCAGCCATAATATTTCTTCAGATTCAGTTTCCGGGATCCGGTTCGGCCAACGAAACTTGTGCCGGCCACTTATCACGAATTTCGTTTTCTTCGCCAGCTTCCAATTCAGACCGATATTCAACATAGTTGGCATGCCCCATTGTCCGAGCTTCAATATCCCAAATCTCGAAATAAGCCATCCAGACCTCATCAAGGGTTTGGATGTAAAGATTATACGGAGTCAAACGGTCCGTTTTTATGGACACAACCGCCTTAGACGGAGAATCCGAATAGCGTGCGTCCGCGCCATTATTCTGAACATGGGTCAAAACCTCGTTGCGAATCTGTCCTACAGACGAGGGTAAATCCTCAAGAAGAACTTGCCCCTGGGCATTGATTAGAATCTTGAGCATGTTGCGATCACTGACCGGAGGCGGTGGAGTCGTTTCATCCGGCTCCGGCGGCAGCGTCATACCAATCCCGGTATCTACGTCAATCGTAGTTGTAACCAGGAAGAAGATGAGGAGCAAAAAGGCGATATCCGCCATCGAAGACGTGGGGATCTCAGCACCCTGTCGATTCTTTTTCTTGGCAAGTATACCCATGAGGATAAAGGTCTAGTAGGTCAGGAAACAAGGTTCTTAACGCCCGACACTAGAAGTGCAAGAAGTGTCAGCACAAGGGATATGATAATCGTCATAATGCCCGCATCGGTCCAGGTCGGCAATGCAAGTCCAAGAATCAGGAATAATACCGGTGGGACTGCTACGAATGCGATCGAAAGCATCTTCACCTTGCCAAACATAAGACTGCGAATTCCTGATGCCAGCATGACCAACAAGCCAAGGCCGATCAGTGCAAAAACGATATAGAGGGCAACGTTGAGCATAAAATCTTGGTTTTTTGGGTATGAAACCCCGATTAATAGACTGTCCCTTAAGAGGATGAGGAGTCCTTCATGACAAGAGAATCAATCAACTCAATTGAGGCTTCTTCCATCTCTACAACGATTCTATCAATTTTAGATACTGCATAATTGTAGAAGAACTGTAGAATGATTGCAACAATCAAACCGAATACGGTGGTCAAAAGTGCAATCTTGATACCCCGGGCCACCAAGCTTGGGGAAATATCTCCTGCTGCTTCAATCGCATCAAACGCCGCAACCATCCCAATAACGGTCCCCAGGAACCCAAACATCGGGGCCAATGCAATAAAGAGTGATAGCCATACAAGACCACGCTCCAGGAAGCTCATCTCAATCGAACCGTAGGCAACGACAGCTTTTTCCACAGCCTCAATCCCCTCATCTGAGCGCATCAAGCCGGCTTGAAAAACTGCAGCGACCGGCCCGCGCGTTGCTGCACATACCTCCTCAGCAGCGGACACCCCACCTTCCTGTAGAGCCTCTTTGACGCTGACGATAAATTTGCGCGTGTTCACATCAGCAAGAATCAGCTGAATTACGCGTTCAAATGCTATGGCAAGACCGATGATTAGAATAATCAGGACGGGCCACATGAACTCGCCTCCCTGATTGAAATAGTTTACCAGTACATTTATCATGCCCTCATCTGCAGCAGCTGCATCTTGAACTGACATGATGTTCCCGAAAAGCTTCATGGACTAGTCCTCCAGAAAATTGATTAGAATTTTAAGTGTTGAATGTCAAGCGATTCCCAATATACTACCTATTCAACAATCCTGCCAAACGGTTACTCCAACTAGGTTGGTTAGGGATTCGGCTAAAGTTAACGTTTTACGCGGAAAATGCAATGCAATTGCACATTATTGCTGAGCTATATTTTTGGCTTCGGGCCAAAGCTTCAGAGCCTCCTGCAAAGTACGGTCTTCTGGGTGCATGATTGGGTAAAACGCTTCCAGATCAAAAAGACGTACTGCTAGTCTAGCCTTTATCCGTGCCTCAAGATAAGGCCTGTCTGCTTCTATCTCAGCATGATCGAATGCATCTGTCCCCGTGCCAATCTGCATCCCTCTGACTCGTGCGTAATCCAAGAAGCCCTGATATTCAGTCTCTGGAATCTCGAATGACTCAAAAAAATCATCCCGCTGATCTCCCCAGCGGGCGGTCAATGCCTCTCCTTCACGGTCATACCACATGCGGGCATACGTATTTGCAACGTCGCGACTCAGGATTTCACGCAAAAACAGTGACGCGGAATCAACATCCACGATAAAGTCCGGCAGAATCCCTCCACCTCCTATCACTGCCCGTCCACCGACCGTTTCGTAGATCAATGAATCCGGGACACTATCCATGATTTCCTGAGCACTCAGCAATGCGGTGTTCTCATGCATTTCGCGCTTTAAGTTTAAATACTCTTCACGGTCGCCACCAACATAAGGAGTTTGAATTAACCTCCCAGACGGCGTATAGTAACGAGCAATGGTCACGCGCATTGCGCTCCCATCTGGTAAAGCATGCTGTTGCTGCACAAGCCCTTTCCCGAAGGTCCTCCGACCGACAACAAGCCCGCGATCGTGATCCTGCAGAGCTCCAGCTACAATCTCACTAGCTGATGCAGAAGCCTCGTTCACCAGTACAATGATCGGCTCATCTTCAAGTAGTCCTGCTGAGGTGCCAAAAAATGAATGGTTGGCATCCCGAATGCGCCCCTTCTGAGATACGATCAATGCATCGTCGGGGAGAAATTCATCCGAAAGCTGGACGGCCATTTCCATATAACCGCCCGAATTTCCACGCAGGTCCAGCATCAGGCGTTGCATGCCTTGGGACTTGAGACGACTAACGGCATCTCGGAATTCTCTGTGCGTTGTGCCCGAGAAGCGATTGATCTTAATAAATCCGGTGACCTCGTCAATCATGTACGCCACGTCAACAGCATACAATGGGATACGATCGCGTATGATCGTAAAATCTATTGGATCCGAATGGCCTGGCCGAACCACCACTATATCTACTGAAGTACCGCGCGGACCCTTTAGTGTGCGCTGGACATCCGCGGTTTCAAATCCAATGGTGCTCTGCCCATCCACCTCTATGATTCGATCTCCAGAATGGAGACCTACTTCTTCACTGGGTCCCTTGGGGATTACGCTAAGTACAATTAATGTATCCTGCCCTCGTTCTCCCTCAATAAACTCAAACGAGATCCCAATTCCCTCAAAACCACCACTAAAATCTTCCTCCACACGACGCATCGTCTCTGCATCAATGTACACTGAATGAGGATCCAACTCGTCGAGCATTCCCTCTAAAGCATGTTCAGCGAGAGCCCCCGAATCTACATCCTCTACATAACGTTCATTGATGACAAGGAATGCATGTTCGAGTTTTTTTAATGCGGCCCTCGTATCATCCGACAACGCGGACTCCAGTTGCATGCCCAACAGACGGATGCCAGCGCCGCGCGCAGTTGATGGCCAGGGCGACGCCGTGTTTCGCGCA
>JAPPBZ010000074.1 GCA_026702635.1 Bacteroidota bacterium | reverse complement strand
TCGGACCAACGCCCATACCTCCTATACAGCCTTGTCGGACGAGATCAATAAAGGTGCTGCAAATACCCTCAGAGGGCTTTTGACCTTTGATTATTCAAAAGCCAAGCCTGTGGACTTAGACGAAGTGATGCCATGGACTGAGATCGTTAAATCATTCAAGACCGGTGCCATGTCCAATGGCTCTATCAGTGGCGAGACGCATGAGGCATTGGCGATTGCGATGAATGCCATTGGGGGTAAGAGTAATACCGGTGAAGGAGGTGAGGGACCGGATCGGTACGGATATGACAATCCTCGGCGAAGTCGGATTAAGCAGGTCGCCTCCGGTAGGTTTGGGGTGACGATTGAGTATCTGGAAAGTGCTGACGAGATTCAAATCAAGATCGCCCAGGGGGCTAAACCGGGAGAGGGTGGGCAGCTCCCCGGCAAAAAGGTTTATCCCTGGATTGCGAAGCTAAGACACTCCACCCCCTATGTCGGCCTGATCTCTCCCCCTCCACATCATGATATTTACTCAATCGAGGATTTGGCACAATTGATTCATGACTTGAAGAATGCAAATTCAAATGCACGGATCAGTGTTAAGCTTGTCTCCGAAGTTGGCGTGGGAACCGTAGCCGCAGGGGTGGCCAAGGGGAAGGCAGATGTCGTACTCATTAGTGGAACAGATGGGGGAACGGGTGCTTCTCCAAAGACCTCGATCATGCATGCAGGTCTGCCCTGGGAACTTGGGCTTTCAGAGACGCATCAAACGCTCGTGAACCATGGATTGCGTACACGCATCATCGTGGAATGTGACGGGCAAATGAAGACGGGCAGAGATGTCGCAGTTGCGGCAATGTTGGGTGCAGATGAATTCGGTTTTGCAACGGCACCGCTCGTAACACTTGGATGTATCATGATGCGCAAATGCCATCTCAACACCTGCCCTGTAGGAATCGCCACACAGGATCCAGAGTTACGCAAAAAATTTTCCGGGCAACCGGAACATGTCGTGAATTATTTGCACTTCGTGGCTGAAGAACTCCGTGAAATCATGGCGAAACTGGGGTTTCGGACACTCTCAGAAATGTGTGGGCGTGTAGATTTACTCAAGCCACGACGGGGGATCACGCACTGGAAAGCTCGCCATTTGGATCTATCTCGAATCCTCGTACATCCTGAGGTGCCCGAGAGATTGCAAGAATTCGCTACTACGGAACAGGACCATGGCCTGGAACACGCACTTGATCATGAACTGATCGCGTTGGCCAAGCCTGCGCTGAAGAAACGCAAACCCGTAGTTGCCGACGTTCGAATCAGAAATACCAATCGTACCGTTGGTACCATGCTAAGCCATACACTGGCACAGCGTTTTCGGGGAAATCCATTAGAAGACGACACGATTACCTTCAATTGCAGTGGATCCGCAGGGCAGAGCTTCGCAGCTTTTGCCTGTAAAGGGTTGACGTTTAATATCCAGGGGGATGCGAATGATTATTTCGGGAAGGGGCTCTCTGGTGCGAAACTGGTAATCTCTCCGCCACCAGAGGCAACCTATGAGCCTCACAAGAACATCCTTATTGGTAATGTTGCCTTTTACGGGGCTACCAGCGGGAAGGCATATATACGGGGGGGAGCAGGCGAGCGCTTTTGTGTAAGGAATAGTGGTGTTCATGCCGTAGTTGAGTCCGTTGGAGATCATGGCTGTGAATACATGACCGGGGGCCGTGTCGTTGTCCTTGGGGAAACGGGGCGAAATTTTGCCGCCGGAATGAGTGGGGGCATTGCTTATGTGATTGATGCTACACGGGAGTTCAGAAACGAGCGATGTAACATGGAATCGGTTGAGTTACTGGAAATGGATCAAGAGGAGAGCATCCTTGAATTGCGGACGATGCTAGAGAATCATTTTCGGTATACGGGGAGCCGTGCAGCGCAGTGGGTTTTAGAAAATTGGGAGATCGCCTTGGCCGATTTTGTACAGGTCATGCCTGTTGAGTATCGGAATGCACTAGAGCGCTTAGCCAAAGAGAAGAAATCCTTGGCGATTGCAGCATAATTGGGATGGGCAAGACGACGGGATTTATCGAATATCAGCGTGAGCTGCCTGCACATCGTCCGGTCAAAGAGCGGGTAAAGGATTGGCGTGAAGTGTATACTCCATTCAGTGAGCGCCGGCTGCAGCGACAAGCTGCCCGCTGCATGGACTGCGGGATCCCATTCTGCCAATCGGGATGTCCCTTAGGCAATGTCATTCCTGACTGGAATGATCTCGTCTATCGTGGTGATTGGAAGAGAGCCTATGAGCGGTTGAGTGCGACGAATAATTTTCCAGAGTTTACGGGGCGGATTTGTCCTGCACCTTGCGAGACCGCTTGTGTTTTAGGGATCATTAATGACCCGGTCACGATTGAGCGAATTGAGCAGGAGATTATTGAGTATGCATTCCGCTCGGGGTGGGTAAAGCCGGAACAGCCGGTGCGAAGGACCGGAAAAAAAGTAGCGGTAATTGGGTCCGGTCCTGCGGGGCTGGCTGCTGCAGATCAGTTAAATCGTGCAGGGCACCGCGTAACGGTACTGGAGCGGGATGATCGAATCGGCGGTTTATTACGATATGGCATTCCAGATTTTAAGTTGGAGAAGTGGGTTCTGGATCGTCGTCTTGATGTGATGAAGAAAAGTGGGATCCAGTTTATCACCCGCGCAGAAGTAGGAGGATCGTATGCCTGCTCAAGGCTGCGTGAATTCGATGCAGTTGTTGTATGTACAGGGGCTACAAAGCCAAGGAATCTTCCCGTTCGCGGTCGAAAATTTACGGGAATCCACTACGCATTTGACTACCTGCGTCAGCAGAACAAGCTTAACGAGGGAGATGATCTGGTACGGGAGAACATCGAACACATCAGCGCCGCGGGTAAAGATGTGATCGTGATTGGTGGAGGGGATACTGGGAGTGATTGTGTAGGTACTGCAAATCGGCAGGGTGCAAAGTCAGTTACGCAATTCGAACTGCTACCGACACCTCCTGGTACGCGACCGACGCATCAGCCTTGGCCCTATTATCCAATGGTTCTTCGAACCAGTTCTTCTCATCAAGAGGGCGCAGACCGCCACTGGAGTATTATGACGAAAGCGTTTGAGGGGAAGAATGGGCAGGTTAAGAGCCTTCAAACGGTCCGTGTGGAGCTGGATGGTCGAAAAATTATCGAACATCCAGAAACACAAAAGCATTGGTCTGCCGATCTTGTACTTCTTGCAATTGGGTACACTGGTCCAGAGACGGAGGGGATTGCAGGCCCACTTGGACTGAAATTAGATCACAGGAGTAACTACAAGACAGGCAGTGATTATCAGACCAATGTACCGGGCATTTTTGCGGCAGGCGATGCGCGGCGTGGTCAATCCTTAGTGGTTTGGGCTATCAGTGAAGGTCGCGAGGCTGCCCGTCATGCAGATGCCTATTTATCTGGATTTATTGCTCTCCCAACAAAGGGAGCAGGAGACCTGCCACGCAGGTGATCTGAAGGCTCGCGAAATATTTATGTTTCGTGGGTATCCTCCGCGCATATCCATACTTTGATCATTCTCATCGTCACCAGATACGTCGATCATTTTCGTTTCGCCACAGGTCGAATGGAAAATGATTGATATTGCCCCTCATTTTTGTAAAATCCAGTCTGGTTTTCTCAAGGGCGTAAGCGGGGAGCTAAACAGTTTTTTTGGGATTATCAAGATTTTTTTCGAAAAACTGGAACTTTTCAAAAAAAAGCCGTATTATTGTCTCAGTTGACACGATGTCCGTGCAGCTCATCGAGAAGGGTGGAGGGTTCAGGCCCTGTGAAGCCCTGGCAACCCCCCACGAGGTTTGGACCCCTCGTGCGGAAGGTGCCACTTCCTGCCCTGCGTTTGCAGGGATAGATGAGCGGAAGGGCCTGAGTTGATTTCTAACTCGCAGTCCAGCCTTTTCCGTCATCCCACCTGGAAGGGGCTCCGTGGGAAAAGCCAGTTTCTTCTTGATAAGGGTTCGGCATTGTGCATTACCCTTAACTAACGAGACTTAATCTCATGTCACAGAACGGTCAATCTCTTCATTTCGAAACGCTTCAGGTCCACGCAGGGCAAGAACCGGATCCAGCAACAAATGCACGTGCGGTTCCGATTTACGCCACAACCTCGTATGTCTTCAATGACACGGACCATGGAGCGAATCTTTTCGCACTCAACGAGCTGCTCGAGGTGGGTACGGGGGGGATGAATCTGACAAATGATGTCGTCGAAAAACGAATTGCTGCACT
>JAPPBZ010000190.1 GCA_026702635.1 Bacteroidota bacterium | reverse complement strand
CGTTCCCGTGGGATCTACGAGGAAGAAGCTCGTCGACTCATGTTGATGTCATTTGCTGGCGATATTATCGAAAAAGCGCCTGTCTCGGCGATGCATGAAACGCTCTATAACCATGTGGAGCGCATGTTGCGTTAACGCGGGCACCGCGTGTAATGTTAGATCTTGCTTTGAGAGATGATGCCCTCAGGGCTAATTTTCCCGCACTGCATCAGCAGGTGCATGGCAAGCCGCTTGTGTACTTGGACAGCGCTGCCTCTTCGCTGAAACCCCAGTGTGTTGTTGACTGTCTGGCACATTACTATGCACATGAACACAGCAATGTGCACCGTGGTGTCCACTACTTAAGCCAGCGTGCAACGGATCGGTATGAGGCTGCCCGAAAGAGCGTGGCACGGTTTATCGGGGCAGAAAGCGAAAAAAATATCGTCTTCACACGGGGTACAACCGAAGCAATCAATCTGGTTGCCTCTACGTACGGTCGAAAGTATATCCAACCTGGTGATGAGATTCTGACGACGGTCATGGAGCACCATTCCAATCTCGTCCCTTGGCAATTACTCGCAAAAGAACGCGATGCACAGTTGCGTGTTTTGGATGTGTCCTTAGCTGGCACGATCAGCGTCGATTCGTTTGTGAGACATATGACCAGTAGAACGCGCCTCATTGCTCTGGGCCATGTTTCCAACAGCCTGGGGACCCTCAATCCGGTGGAAGACATCGTTGCGGAAGCACACAAGAGAGATATCATCGTTCTCCTGGATGGAGCGCAAGGATTGCCGCACCTACCTCTGAACATGCAAGCATTGGATTGTGATTTCTACTGCGCAAGCAGCCACAAAGCATATGGTCCTACTGGCGTGGGTTTTCTCTATGGAAAAGAAGATATCTTGGAGGATTTACCGCCATGGCATGGAGGCGGTGATATGATTGAAGAAGTACATCGCACATCTTCAACATGGGCGGAGGTTCCACATAAGTTTGAGGCAGGTACTCCGAATATTGCAGGGGTAATTGGCATGGCAGCAGCGATTGATTATTTGGAGGGGATCGGTATGGATGTACTCCGGAAAAAAGAAGAAGCCCTCATTGACTACACGCAGGCAGAGCTCCAGACTGTACCTAGCCTGACGATTGTGGGTACTGCCTCCCAAAAGGTAGGCGCCGTAAGCTTCTTGCTTGAAGGACATCATCCATATGATGTCGGCCATGCACTGGATCAAGCCGGCATTGCAGTGCGAACGGGACATCACTGCACAATGCCACTGATGAAGTACTTTGGCATCTCTGGTACTGTTCGTGCCTCTCTCGGAGCTTACAATACAAAAGAAGATATTGATATTCTTGTCGCAAGGCTCAACGAGATTGTCGCAGGACACTCCCGAAAGACCCTTGCATCTACAACTGCTGATCACGTAGACTCCCCCTCATCTACCGAAGAATCTATTGAAGCTCGCAAAGCAGCCTTGCTGGAGGATCTGGAGCTTTTTGAAGACGTCGATGATCGACGAGAATATGTGATCGAACTTGGCGAAAACCTGAAAGCTATCGATAACTCACTCAAGACCGAGGCCAACCGGATTCACGGATGTCTGGCAATGGTCTGGCTGCATAGTACAGTACGCAATGGTCGAATCTATTTTGAGGCAGACAGTGACGCACTGATTACTCGTGGAATGATCGCACTTTTAGTCCGTCTAATGGACGGCCAAGCCCCGCAAACCATCCTGCAGACCGACCTGTTTGCCCTAGTCAATGATATAGGCCTTCCCAGTCTTATCACTGCACGTCGGAAAAATGGATTGAACCGAATGATCGAGCGTATTCAAAAAGAAGCATTTCTTGCCAAGGCCCTATGAACTGCGAAATCATAAACCATTCTAAAACTGCCGGGCTGGCTGACGAGATTATTGCCTCTATCCGACAGGTCTACGATCCAGAAATCCCGGTGAATGTATATGATCTGGGACTCATCTACAAGGTTCGGCTTGACGAGGACGACCGTGCATTTGTCACCATGACATTGACAACTCCAAATTGTCCGGTGGCAGACAGCCTCCCCAGTCAGGTTGAGTCCGTGGTCATGCTCACAGAAGGCGTGACGGATGCGCATGTAGAACTTACGTTTGACCCTCCCTTCACGATTGATATGATGAGCGATGAGGCGAAACTCGAACTCGGCTTCCTGTAGCTCACCTAACCCCATTCCCGTCACATTCCGAGAATCGGGGCAGAGATCGTGCCGATGAATTTATTACTGCGCTACAGGGTATTCTTATGGAGTACCTCCCTCTTCTTTTGCATCCCACAGGTAAGTGCACAAACCGCATCCGTACGTGGATTTGTGACGGATGCATCTGATGGACAGGCGCTTCAGGGCGTGAATATTGCACTGCGAGATGCCACGGGGAATTTGCGGGGAGGCAGCACAGACGATGATGGATTCTTCATTGTTGTCCGATTACAACCAGGCCGCTGGCTTCTGCAAGCATCCTTCATTGGGTACGAAACATTTGCGGATACACTTGACCTGGCTGAAGACCGGACTGAACAGCTTTCCATTTCACTCCGCCCAGGGGTTGAACTGGATGCAGTAGTCGTGGAGGGGGAGCGCGAAGGAGGTGCAATGGTGGCGGCCGGTGTGCAAACCGTCCGACCGGCCGATGTTGATCTGGTGCCCACCCCCGATGTCTCCGGGGACCTTGTTTCCTACCTCTCCGCAATGCCGGGAGTCGTTTCTATTGGAGATCGAGGAGGACAAGTATTTATCCGTGGAGGAGAGCCATCTCATAACCTCGCGCTCCTGGATGGGATGTATATCTATCAGCCCTTCCACATACTTGGATTTTATTCAGCCTTTTCGTCTGATATCCTCCGCAATGCGGATATTCACGCTGGAGCATTCAGTAGTAAGTATTCCGGGCGCATGTCGTCCGTCATTGACGTACATACGCGCAACGGTAACCTGCAGGAATCGCGCAGAACCTTTTCTTTTGCTCCCTTTGTCAGCATGGCGATTCTGGAGGGCCCCGTCAAGCGTGGACGTATGTCCTATTTGTTTTCCGGTCGAGCCTCAACCATTGAGCGGGTTGCATCGAGTTACATCAATCAGCCGGTCCCGTACACTTTTGGAGACTTCTTCGGAAAGGTCCACTGGACCATCAGCGACAGTCACCAAGCTTCCGTCAGTGCCATTCACACGTATGATCGTGGCACACTTGATACCGTGAACGAGAACAGTGACGAAATCCGCTGGAACAACACGGCATACGGTGCCCGCTGGCTGGTGGTACCTCCAAACCTGCCAATGTTAGGGGAAGTCCTTTTTTCAGTATCTATCCTGAACATGGAGCGGGGACCCAAGGATGAACCGGATCGCTCCAGTGCCATTGAGGGATTTAACCTTACCGTCAACCTGACCAATTATGGCCAACGCACGAATGTAGACTGGGGATTCTATCTGCGTGCCCCACGACTGGATGCGAGTCTGGATGGGTTATTTCAGAATCTGGATTTCACCAGTGACAGAATTCTATCAACCGGTGCCTACTTTGAACCGGAAATCAGTTTTACGCCAAACCTGAAGGGCCGCCTGGGATTAATTGCAGAATTCTTGGGAGATCAAGGATTTCACTTTGAGCCACGCATACGCGTGCTCTATGAGCTGGGCCCCCATCAGTTCAGCATCGCGGGCGGATTCTATCGTCAGGAAATGGTCGGACTGAATGATCGTCGAGATGCAACGAATGTGTTTACAGCATGGACCGGGTCTCCGACGGGGAGTCTTCCGAACTCCATCCATGGCCTGATTGGATACAGTACGTCACTGCGTCCGGGAGTCAATGTATCTGCAGAGTTGTTCTACAAGAACTTCTCGAATCTTTTCGTCTCCGAATGGACGGCATTCCCCCGGTTTACAACCCGCCTGCAGGAGGCTTCTGGGCGTGCAATGGGCATCGACTTGAGGATGGAGTTACGAAAAACGAATTTCTATGGCTTTGTCAATTATGGTCTCTCTTCCGTTGAATACAACGCGATGCAAGAGACACTTCCTGTCTGGTTTGGCTCAAATGAGGTTCGGTACCGGCCACCACACGACCGCCGACATCAGATCAATGCGCTTTTGAGCTTCACCTGGAAAAAATTCGATTTCAGTGCCCGTTGGAATTTCGGCAGTGGGCTGCCTTACAGCCAGATTCGCGGATTTGACGGTTTTATTCTCATGGACGGACCTGTAGACGTAGCTGCTGATCCTGGTACGGCTAGGGTTATTTACGATCGCCCCTACGAAG
>JAPPBZ010000265.1 GCA_026702635.1 Bacteroidota bacterium | reverse complement strand
TGATCATCATCCACTCTCATCCACTCCAACCCAAAGAATAGCAGGTTCTTACTAATTTGCGTGGACAACTCACGAACATGCTGCAGAAGTGCTCCACGTACTGGATCATCCGTAGCCGTAACCCACGAGAGGTAGGCATAAGTCATCGCGCGACCAACCCGCTCTTGGATCAACTCGTACTCCGTGATTGCTTCTTTCATCTGAATTACCTCCAGACTTGCTACCCTGCCCCTCCATGACTCATTAAACCTTTCCGCTTCACTGGTTACATCAATCAGGTCTTTTCGTAAATCAGACTCACTCAAATAGAGATGAGTCAGATCCCAATGTATATTTTCAGCACCGGTCGTTTGAGTGTCCATTTCACCATAGAAATTAGCAATCGCGTAGAACCTTGATTGCTATGAATTGTTGTAGCTTGACCTGACAACCCAATCCAATATTTTGATGTCCTATCAGTCAATTGATTCCATTAACGATTTCGATGCGGTCCTAAAACAATCCGATTCAGAAACGGTCGCAGTCTTCAAGCATAGCTCCACTTGCGATCTCTCTGCTACGGCCAAAGATGAAATGGTAAACGTCAAGCTCCCTGTCTTTGAGCTTGTTGTTCAAACGGCACGCCCTCTGTCCAATCACATAGAGGCTCATTTTGGGATTCGGCACGAATCGCCCCAGGTGATTCTAATCTCCCGAGGCGAGCCAATCTATAACGCGTCTCATCGGGCTGTGACTGTGGACAGTATTCACGCAGCAGCTGCACAGTAGTGGTCCAGGAGTCAGTTGAGCCATTCTAAGCAATCTTGAGGTTCCCCGCCTGCTGGTTAGGGATAATGCTATATCGCTGGCCAGATTTCTAGTCGCTTTACCTGGATTTAGGCTGAGAAATTCCGCAACCTTGTTCGTTATTTAAACAAATTCCTCGTGATCTTCTGGCGACTCTCTCATTCGAGTGATATTTCGCTATACCCCGGAATATTCCGTATTGAATTTTAGCCATTTGGAGTCAGGATCATTCTCAATTTCTAGCTTGATCGCCTCAACGGGGCATTCGGGTTCACGGACTACACCATCAATACACTCACCCTGCCACTGCTTCGACTTCTGCTGGATCGTAGTTCAAAATCGGCCCTAACCAGCGCTCTGCTTCGCGCATCTGCATCCCTTTGCGACGAGCATAATCCTCAACTTGATCCCGATCAATCCGGCCAACGGCGAAATAAGTGCTTTCTGGATGCGCGATATACAACCCGGAAACAGAGGCAGCTGGAGTCATCGCGCAGCTCGTGGTCAATTCCATCCCAATGCGATTCGCTTCGAGCAAGCGAAAAATCGTCTTCTTTTCCGTATGGTCGGGCTGGCAGGGATAACCCGGTGCCGGGCGAATACCAGAGTAAGCCTCTGTGATTAGGGCTTCATTGTCAAAATTTTCGTCCGCCGCATATCCCCAAAGCTCCTTCCGGACACGCTCATGCATATACTCCGCCAGAGCTTCTGCAAATCGGTCAGCAAGGGACTTGACCATGATTGCTGAATAGTCATCGGAATCGGCCTCAAACATTTTGGCAATCTGCTCCGCCTCGGTTCCGGAAGTGACCGCGAAGGCCCCAACATGATCACCCACCTCTGCAATGAAGTCAGACAGCGCAAAATTGGCTCGGCCATTGTCTTTTATCATTTGCTGGCGTAGTGAATAGAACGTTTCGCCAGTAATAAGTTTGATATCGTCACCGTCCCGGGAAGCCGGCCAAAAACCAACAACAGCTTTCGGCTTGAACCAACCCTGATCAATGATTTGTTGCAGCATCACCTGAGTATCGCGCCAAAGGTCACGCGCCGCTTTACCTTTCACCTTGTGTTCCAGGATTTTTGGAAAGCGTCCAGCCAGGTTCCAGGTCACGAAATAGGGAGTCCAGTCAATGTAGCGAGCGAGCAGTGACAGATCACAGTCCTCAAACACTTTGGTGCCTGTAAAACTTGGGGCTTGAGGTGCTGGAGTCTGTAGCTTATGCGCATGGCTCCGTGCTACCTGAATCGGATAACGTGGTTTTGGTGGACCACCCACCCTGCGATCACGCATTCGCTGATACTTGGCCTTTATGGTCTCAACAAAAAGTGGCCGCTCATTATCGGAGAACAATGAGGCGACTGTACCAATCGCACGGCTTGCATCGGTAACGTAAATAGATGGGCCATTGCTGCGGACCGGGTCAATTTTCACGGCCGTATGCACTGGCGAGGTAGTTGCCCCCCCAATCAATAGAGGCTGCTTCATGCCAAGGCGCTGCATTTCGCTTGCCACATAGACCATTTCGTCTAGACTTGGTGTGATGAGTCCGGAGAGACCAATAATGTCAACCTGTTCTTCTTTGGCTTTGTTGAGGATATTCTCACACGGCACCATAACCCCCATATCAACGACCTCGTAACCATTACACGCGAGCACCACACCAACAATATTCTTCCCGATATCGTGGACATCGCCCTTGACAGTAGCCATCAGGATTTTGCCATTCGAAACGTCACTGACCCCTAGCTCCTCTTTTTCGGCCTGCAAAAACGGGTCGAGGTAAGCTACAGCCGCTTTCATGACGCGGGCAGACTTCACGACTTGCGGCAAGAACATTTTACCAGAGCCGAACAGATCGCCTACCACGTTCATGCCATCCATGAGCGGACCCTCAATTACATGCAACGGGCGGTCTACGGCGGCTCTGGCTTCCTCAGTATCCTCGACAATAAACTCAGTGATGCCGTTTACAAGCGCATGCTCAAGCCGCTTCTCCACAGGGAGTTCGCGCCAAGACATATCCTTCTCTACCGACTTTCCTTTTTGACCTCGGAACTGTTCGGCATATTCGACGAGTGCCTCTGTCGCGCCCTCGGTACGGTTGAGGATCACATCCTCGACCAGTTCCCGCAGCGTCGGTTCAATCTCATCATAGATATCCAGTTGACCGGCATTCACAATTCCCATGTTCATCCCGGCAGGGATCGCGTGATACAGAAAGACGGAATGCATCGCCCGACGCACTGGCTCATTGCCGCGGAAACTGAAGGATACATTCGAGAGCCCACCCGAGATATGACAGCCAGGGCACGTCCTGCGGATGACTCTTGCTGCTTCAATAAAATCAACCGCGTAATTATTGTGCTCTAGAATTCCCGTGGCAACGGCAAAAATGTTTGGGTCAAAAATTATGTCTTCGGCGGGGAAACCAACTTCTTCGGTGAGAATTTTGAATGCCCGCTGACAAATCTCAATCTTGCGTGATGCAGTATCCGCCTGACCCATCTCATCAAATGCCATCACGATGACTGCTGCTCCGTAAGACAGACACGCGCGTGCTCGCTCCCGAAACTGATCCTCTCCCTCCTTCAGTGAGATTGAATTGACCACGGACTTACCCTGCACGCATTTGAGGCCTGCTTCGATTACCTCCCACTTTGAGCTGTCAATCATGATTGGCACCCGGGCAATGTCGGGCTCGGCAGCAATCAGGTTGAGGAAGGTTTGCATGGCCTTGATACCATCGAGCAGCCCCTCATCCATATTGACATCAATGATCTGCGCACCGCTTTCGATCTGCTGTCGTGCAACTTCTACGGCGGTCGTATAATCGCCACTCACGATCAGTCTCCGGAACTTGGCAGAACCGGTCACATTAGTCCGCTCACCAATGTTTACAAATGTTTGGGCAGCTGTGCTCATTCCCTATCTGGGCCCTTATTTGCTCAGAAGCTCTTGAGGTTATTATTGTAAGTATGTCACCCTTTTGGCCATGGATCCCTTTTTCTCCTTGGTTTAGTTCGCCAATTCAAAAGATTCCAGGCCCGCAAGTCGTAACGTATCCCTACTTCCGACTGGAATTCGTGGCTGCAAACCCTCTATCGCTTCCGCGATTGCATAAATATGATCTGGGGTGGTGCCACAACATCCCCCGAGAATATTCACAATACCATCCTGAGCCCATTTGCCGACTTCTTCTGCGGTCTCCTGTGGTGACTCCTCATACTGCCCCATCTCGTTGGGCAACCCGGCATTCGGATACGCAGCAACCAAGGTATCCGCAACGCGGGACATGGCAGCGATATGTGGACGCATTAAATCGGCACCAAGTGCACAATTAAACCCCACTGCAAATGGTTTTATGTGGCGTATCGAATGCCAAAACGCTTCAACTGTTTGACCTGACAGGGTGCGCCCCGACCGATCCGTAATGGTCCCGGAAATCCAAACCGGTAGCTTTTCAAGGCCTTCTGCTTCGAGATCAACGATCGCTTTGATTGCTGCTTTGCAGTTTAGTGTATCG
>JAPPBZ010000090.1 GCA_026702635.1 Bacteroidota bacterium | reverse complement strand
CTGTTGAATAATAAAATCTTGTCAATGATCAACGTTTTAGGACTAGGAGCAAGTCTGTCGATCTGCCTGCTGATCATCTTGTTTGTGTCATACCAAAAAACGTCTGATGCATGGCACAAGAAGGCAGATCGTATCTATCTCACCATCTGCGACTACCGTTCGCCCACCCAGCCTGATCGTGTTCGCTCCTACGCAACGACACCTGCGAGTCTTGCTTCGCTTCTTCAAGATATCTGCCCAGATGTAGAAGTGACGACACGGTTACGCAGATTCCGTGGTTCCATGGGCTTTCCCGGCAGTCAAAGTCAAATTAAAGTGTCTGGCCTTTATGCCGAGCCGTCGTTTTTCGAGGTATTCGATTTCGCTCTTGTGGAGGGGAATCCCGCTACCGCGCTTTCCGAACCCAATTCCATCGTGCTTTCGCAGAACAAGTCGGTTGCATTCTTTGGAGATTCCAGCCCACTGAATCAGACTGTGATGATCGGACAGACGCCATACAAGGTAACGGGCGTCCTGGCGGATCCGTTAGGGGCCAGCTATGTACGGTTTCAGATCCTGGTGTCGTTTGAGACCTTGAAATTTGCGCCACCCCGCGGCATTCCTCAGTGGAGCGATGGCATGAATGACACATACACATTCCTGGTCTTACGAGAAGGTACCCACCCAACGGTCCTGGAAAGATACTTCACACAGATCATTCAAGACCACTACCCTCCTCGTACAGATCGACAGATAGAGAGGGCAAGTGCCCACTTACTGACCGACCTCAACCTGAGCGTCATGAGAGTTAACCAACTTAGTTGGATGGTTCCTGGCATGGCTGTTTATTTTGTTAGTGTTCTGGCCGCTATAATACTGATAGGGGCGTGCTACAATTATACCAACTTAATTGTGGCCAGAGCAATGGCCAGAGCCCACGAGGTGGCAATTCGGAAAGTCGTAGGTGCATATCGCAGACAGATCATTGGCCAAATATTGGTGGAGTCGATTCTAACAGTATTGCTGGCGACGTTTTTTGCCCTGTGGCTGTTGGTATGGTTAATTCCTGCTTTCAACGAGATGTTCTTTACTTCATTTTTTCCCTTGGCCCGCATCAAGCTCGACGTTCTCAAAGATCTGACGGTCTATCTCACTGTCCTTGGCTTCAGCGTAGGCGTAGGCATTCTTGCGGGCACCTACCCCGCACTTCATCTTTCCCGATTCGTCCCAGTCTTGATCTTGAAGGGAGGAAGTTTTACAAAGGATCGAGCCAAGTCATTCAATCGGATGTTTGTGGTGGGGCAGTTTGGCATGTCGTTATTCTTCGTCCTCTCGACCCTGTTCGTGTACCAGCAGTTCCGATATATGGTATCGTCCGACTATGGATTTGATCATGAAAATATAGTGAACGTACGGCTTCAGGGAGTGGGCTACGACGTGTTCCGGCAGGCGATGGAGCAATCGCCCTCAGTGGAGCTCATTTCTGGTTCCTCACAGATTCTGATGCAGGGTGAGCGATCAGAACGTTCGGTGACGATTGGGAGAGGTGATCCTAAGAGAGTTTCAGTTTCCGAATTAATAGTGGACTACAATTTTGTTTCGAACCTGAAACTCAAGCTACTTGCAGGCCGTTACTTCAATCGCCCATCGGATATTCACAGGAGTGTGCTGCTCAATAGAACCGCTACTCGGTTGCTAGGTCTGGAAAACGAAGAGCAAGCGATAGGTCAAATCTTGAACGTGTCAGGGAAGAACACGAAACCTACCATTGTGGGGATTCTGGAAGACTTTCAGACATATGGCATAGGCATGGATATTGATCCTGTCATACTGCTCTGTGAGCCAGCGGGGATACATTGGGCAAACGTGCGCGTGTTACCCGGCCATATGCCTGAGGCGGTTGCGCACCTCGAACAGGTCTGGGCTGAGTTAGGAAGTCCTTGGAAAGTGGAGTACGATCTGTTTACGACGCAAATCCAAAAAGGAATGCTCGCTGGAGTCTATTCCGATGTTTTGCATATCATTGCTCTGATTAGCGCTTTCGGGGTGCTTTTGGCCTTACTTGGCATGTTGGGAATAGCTATGCATGTCATGGAAATGCAGGTCAAGGCAGTTGCAATACGTAAGGTTCTGGGAGCGAGTTCTTGGCAGATCGCTGTGCTCTTGTCAAAGGATTTTCTCTTGATGCTTGTTGTGGCGGTTCTATTTGCAGCTCCTGTTGCGTGGTTTGCAAACCACCTCTGGTTAAACCAGTTCCCCCTCCGAACCACAATGAGTCCGTGGCTGTTCGGTGGTGTTGTTGCCGTGATGGTAGCAGTTGTTCTCACAGTAGTTGGGTCGCAGACGCTTCGTGCAGCGAATTCCGACCCAGTAAAGGCACTCAGACGTTTATAGAGCTGACGAATAGACATTGTTGGACAGTTGAAAAAGAAGGGGATTTCCAACAAGTAAAGTCTTGGTTAAAGACGCAAGGGGGCGATTGGAGAGAAGAGGAAGAAGGCTATCGGTATCTATTCAATTCAAAAACCTCTGTAGCGTTATTTCCTTTACACATCGGGGCTTTTTACATATTATTTCACGCCCCACAAAGATCTGTATCACCACAACAGGAGATCGCATGATGGCCGCCAAAATCTCGGAAATATTCACCGAATACGAAGAAGCAAACAAAGACCTGGAACCCACCACCAGCAGGCTGGATACCGAACAAGAAATCCCGGTGGAAAAATACTGCTGCATCACGGGTGAAGCGGTAAAATCGAGCTTTTGCCGTTATCCCGACCCAAAAGAAGACACCATGATGGTCATATCAAAAGAGCAGATGCTATTGCACTCCCGCAATGGTGGCAATATTTCACAGATATTCAAGCAAGTATTGGCACTTCGCAGAAAACGGGAACAGTAAGAAACGCCCCATCGCGGTTTCCATCCCTCACCCCTTTCGAGAATGCGCGTGAAAGACGGCATTTTGAAATACGGCTTTGTGGGTCCAGCACTGATCTTTCTGATCGCGTTCAACATCTTTCCCCTCTTTTACAACATCTACCTCAGCTTTACCGATGCCGAACTCAGTGGCGGCATTGCACGACTCGTGGGCGGGCGCAACTACGGCGTCATCTTTGACGACACGCGCTATGGCACAGCCCTTCGCACCACCGGACTATTTGTGGTCCTGGCAGTCGCGACCGAACTCCTTCTCGGCTTTGCCCTTGCCCTCGCCCTTCAAAAACCCTTCTGGGGCAAACCCGCCATCACCACCATACTCCTGGTACCCATGATGCTATCCCCCGCAGTTATGGGCCTGTACTGGAACTTTATCCTCAACGGCCACTACGGCGTCGTCAATCAAGCACTATCCGTCTTTGGCCTCTACCAACCGCAATGGCTGACCGACCCCGATTTGAAGCTCTTCTCCATCCTGATGATCGACATCTGGATGTGGACGCCGTTTATGATGCTCATTGCCCTTGCCGGTCTCAATGCCATTCCCAACCACCTCTACGAAGCCGCGGCCATTGACCGGGCATCCAGATGGACCGTCTTTCGGCGCATCACCCTACCCCTGTGCTCACCCCTCCTCTTTCTCGCAGTCCTGCTGCGCACCACAGATGCCCTCAAGCAATTTGACCTCGTCATGGCTGTCACGGGACCCAATGATCGCGCGACCCAAACATTGAGTGCCCTCCTCTATCAAGTCATGTTTCGCGGATATAAAATCGGACTGGGCAGCTCTTACAGCATCGTCATCCTCCTCATCGTCATCGCACTCGCAACTATTTTCATCCGATACATCACCAGCATCCAGGCAAAACAGGGGAGGGAAAGC
Organism: Bacteroidota bacterium; assembly: GCA_026702635.1. Taxonomy (GTDB): domain Bacteria; phylum Bacteroidota; class Rhodothermia; order Rhodothermales; family Bin80; genus Bin80. Next base: position 509 of record JAPPBZ010000090.1, on the reverse strand, counting down.
GCGTGAAGAACTTGAGATGGCTCGTTATTATCCCGTATTTTTGTCTCGCCACACTGCCCCTGTGCTGGCTTTTTCTCACCTCCCTGAAAACTCAGGAAGCAGCGATCAGCGCCACAGCCTCTCTCATGCCAACCACCGCTGAAAACATCGCGCCCGGAGGCCTGAGTTTCGCAGCCACATCAGACGCCTATCGCAAACTGACAACACCACATACGGGCAAAGCACACGCATTTTTTCACTACCTCTTAAACAGCGTCATCATCGGCCTGCTCAGCACCCTGACATCGGTCGTCCTCGGAACGGGCTGCGCGTATGGATTTAGCCGATTTCGCATTGCAGGTGCGCGGGACTGGCTGTTCTTCATCCTCTCGACCCGTTTCTTGCCCCCACTCGCCGTCGTAGTCCCCGTACTGATGATGTACCGCGTCTTCAATCTGCCCAACACACACCTGGGCCTCATTCTCCTCTACACGGCATTTAACCTCTCGCCCGCGGTCTGGGTGATGAAG
>JAPPBZ010000164.1 GCA_026702635.1 Bacteroidota bacterium | reverse complement strand
GCACAATGGAGAAAAGCTCTCTCGAAGCTACAACAGCGGGCCGAACGTGCCGAAAAGCGACGGCACGAACAACTAAGGACTCAGATTGAACACTGCAAAGAAGCGCTGTACCCCAACGGGAATTTTCAGGAACGGGAATTGCCAGCACTCTATTTTCTAACCAAGTACGGTGACAACTTCCTGGATCAAGTGCGCTCGCGCCTCAATATTGATTACTGTGGAGAGCATCAACTTGTGACGTTGGTATAATCAGGTTGGCGAATTTTAGTGGCCAGATCAGAGCATGTGCTCTGGGGAAACCTAGATCGCACCTTGCCTCTCTTGGTTATCGTTTACAGAGCTGCGACAAAACGAGTACAGATTAGGCAAAATCTCCCTGATGTACGAGTTCGCCTGCTCCGACCCATCCAAGTGCTGTAGGTGCATTGGTAGCGGGATGTTCTTCACAGACGATTGTTTCGAAATATTGTTCTGGCAGCATAGACAGAATATTCGCAGCAGCAAGTGGAACAGTTCTGAACGGTATCCTGTCAATGCATGTGGGGAGTTCCATCTCCACGTTCGGGCAGCTTCGAAGAATTCTGGATAATACCGCAGCTTCTTTCTCGTCCATTGTGAGGCCATACTTGGGCTTGACTTGTACGACCATGTTTGCATACCAGCAACGGTTATTCGGTGGGAGCCATTCGCCCGCATCTTTTGCAATCTTCTGGCTGCGATTTAGGAAGGGGGAAGCAAGGGTGAGGTTCAGTGGATCTTCTGCAAAATCTTTCCGAGCCTGGGCCGTGGCAGCACGTAGGCCTGAATCGTGCGCTTCCGAGCGAGCCACGATGTGTTCAATATCTGTTTGTCGGATAGATACAAAACATTTCATGCTATAGGGTGAAAAAAGTCCACCTTGGCGGATTGAAATGTACGGTTCCATGGATTGGGAATAGGGGTAGTCCTAGCTTCCGTAAGGGCTGCACCGATCTTCCGGGCGGATCGGGATTCCCCGAAATGTGTCTCCTGTAGATTGTGCCAGTAGGGCAGGTGGAAGGATGGTCAGGGATACAACTAACCCTACGAGGCAGGTGCACCTTATTAACTGTTGGCTTCTTTGTTTGAGTAGGATTTGGGGAAGGAAAGTCCATGAAACATACCGATTCGAGCGAATACTCATATGCGTTCTTATTCGATCTAGGGTCAGTGGCATGGTGCAGTATGAAAGATGGGAACGGCGAATACGGGATCGAATTACAGCTTTTAACGGGGACGAGATATAATCCAGTATCACTGAAAGATCATAGATGAAGTGAGTTCGGGGGTATTCATGCTTGGATTATGATTCAAAATGATGTTTTATCTGCAAAGGGTCCGGGCAAATTTACCAAAGAGCTGCAAACCAATTCTGAGTGACTGGTGCGGTGGCTTTCGTTTGGCGTGCTGTACACTTCGCATCTCTGATGCCCCAAGGACGAGCGATCACTCTGCGAGCTTCATGCGATCCGAGTGAAGCCAAGCCAATTAGGTCATGCTGCCAGAGTCCTGTATCAATCGTTTGAAGAACTTCAAGCAGTTAGCTGTTTGATGCGGCAGCTTCGAGTTTTTCCAGGGAGGGAATCAAGTCTTGTGAGACCCATCCGAATTCAGGGTTGATCTTAAGGGATCGTTCGAAAGCATTTCTGGCGTCCACAAGATCTCCTCGATCCATATAAACAATTCCCAGTCGGGCATAGACTTCATCATGCCCCCAGGAGGGCGCAAAGGGGTCGTCAATGACTTCTTCGGCAAAGAGACGTGCCGCTTCTTCAAATGCCCCCACAGCATGATCCTTATTTCCCCCGACAATCCCGGGGAGGGCGTAGTCAATAATTCCGCTCACTAAGATTACTCTGGGGTTCTTCGGTTCCAGTTCTAGGGCCTTGGCCCTGGCTCGCCGGTACTTGCGGCTTAATCCTATGGCTTTCAGTGGTCTCACAGAAATTTTGTGTATATATGCGCTGGAAAGCAAGCTCCATCCTTCTGCAAACATCGGATCCAGTTCCAAGACCACTTCCATATGTTGAATGGCAGAGTTGATATGGTCGACGAGCTCGCGTTTTCGCTCAGGTACGCGACCTTCTGTAATCATATTGGCCAGAGCACCAGATGCAGATCCCGCGTAGTAATGAGCCCAGATTGCGAGATTTTCATCTTCCGTGATCTGCTCTAGGATTCTACGCGCTTCCAGGACCTGGTCAAAATTCCTATTGTTTGATCCACCGTTGAGTAGCGCCATCCCTCCGAGAAGCCTTTCTTCGTTAGATTGCGCTTGTGTTGCCACGTTGAATAGAAAAAGGCTGACAAGGGTAAGAACTCCTAAGAATTTCATTGTATTCCGCATTGAAGATGATAGATATAATCAAATTCTTTGTTCCTCAACTCAGGTCAGGTTTTATCCATTGATGACTCAAAGGTTGATTCCCAAACCCAGGTTAAATATCGTCCCCCTGAAAGATTGTCCTCTTCAAAATCAGGCTCTACTGCCGTTGGGAAACAACCATATAAACCCTCCTGGATTTCACGGTCCGTAGCCGTTCTCACAATTATAATTATTATACTTTGACATTCAGATGTGGTATGTTCTGACGTGTAGCCGGGTCCTACTCTGACATCCAGCCAAATCATATTCTAACACACATATGGAACTAAAAATAACATTACGCTGCTGTTCCTTAATTCTAACATATATTCTGAATTAAGATTGACATTCAGCCGGGATTGAAACTGACATTCAGCCGATAAGTATGCTGACAATTAGTCAAAGCATTCACCGACAACTAATCGCAAAATGACTGGGCGAGCTCTCATTCCTCGAAATTTACAGTCTCTTCTTATTGAAAAGAGGGGGTACTCACCAGTTAACCTGATCCATGGACCTCGTCAGTGCGGTAAGACCACCTTAGCGCAGTCCGTGGGGGACCGTTTAGACGAGATGTTGGACGAGCCGTGCGTAAATCCGCGTTATAGCGGGATGACCATGCGTGAGATGGTTAGGAAGGTAGTACTGCGGAGGGATGACCCAATGGACGATTCTATCTCTGAATCTGAAAAAATCGAGCGAGAATGAGCGGAGACCTTTCAACTATTCACTATAATTCCCTTATGTTTAGCCTATCCGAATCAGTCAAAACCTACAAGTAGTATGATGTTATCGATTAGATGGAAATTTATAGTTACCCTGACCTTGAGCATCTTTTGGGGAGCAGGGATCCAGTTTTCAGATTCAAACTCACTACAGGCACAGGTGCCGAAGGTGACAGCCAGTGCAGTCGTGGGTGAGGATGGAATCGTGAATGAAGATTCTCTGAAGGCTTTTGTCACTTGGGCCGCCTCGGAGTTTGAAAAATTGGAGGACCTTGACGAAGGGCTTGCAATCTTACAGGATCTGTACACAGACGGTTCTGATTTACATTCAGGCGAGATCTATCTGGTAATCATTGGTGACGGGGGACGCATTTCTTTTCATGGGAAGTCTCCCCAGTTAAACAAGCAATACGTACTTGATCAAATAGATGGAGAAGGGACGGAGGTGTTCAAAGAGATGTTGAAGGCAACGAAAGAGGAAGCAATAAAGGTGGAGTACTGTAAGTACAGTGATCCAGCGAACCGCTCAGACTGTACGAAGATGACGAGTTTTGCGATGCGATACAGATCACGTATAAACAACCACGAGTTTGTGATGGTTGCTGGATATTCGCAGGATTTAGAAGGTCTGTGTAGACCCATTACTGATATCGATTTCCCTGAGGTTTCTGCTGACCAAGTGGTGAGTCGCGAAACTCTAAAAATGTTTGTGGACGGTGCTACGGAATGGTTGCAAGACCTTCGCGAATCGCGCGGGATAACATTCACTCGTCAGTTGGGATGTCAGTTCCGAATAAAGGTTGAAGATGGCGGACACTTCAGACACGGCACGGTTTACCTCTACGTAATTACGGAGAAAGGGTATGTGTTTTTCCACGCAACAGACCCCTTTCGGCAAGGTCGCACGGTTCTTGGCAACGCCGATCTTAGAGGGGATACGACGTTTGTGTACAAAATCATTGAAGCAGCCCGATCCGATAGTGTTTTTGTGGATTATTACTGGGATGATCCAGATAATCCCAATGATGATGAGGAAGGAACTCTCAGAACGACTTATGGGAATATAATCAAAGTTCCTCCTGGAATATTCCCCGGCGATCCGGACCTCATTGTGGCTGGTTCATTCTTTCCTCGTGTGTCAACGGCCGTTGAGGACGAGATTAGCGAAATTCCTTCGGAGTTCGTGCTCCATGGGAACTACCCGAACCCGTTCAATCCGTCAACGC
>JAPPBZ010000148.1 GCA_026702635.1 Bacteroidota bacterium | reverse complement strand
ATCGAATTTCTTCAATGTCAGCCACGGATTGGACTTCCTCCTCAATGATCCGGGTTACGAGGGATTCAATATCGCTCGGACTGGCACCCGGATAAATAGTCGTGACGACGATCGTTGGAATTTCAATGGAAGGAAAGGCTTCCTTCGAAATCGTCAAATAGCTGACGAGCCCCCCCACCGTGAGCATGATCGTCAGGATCGCTACACTTGGTCGGTGCTTAATTGCAAGGTCAGTGATTTTCATTACAATTCGATCTCAGGGGTGGGGGTTGAGTCCGAGGAGTCCTCAATGATGATGGGAACCCCGTATTCGTCTAATCCAGAGAATGATTGGTCAATAGAGACCAGATCCTGATTTGCAAGAGTGGATTGTCCACGAACGACGACCTGCTCACTTGCAGACAAGCCGCTGGTGATGACCACTTGGTTTGCATACTCTGCACCCAGAGAGACCTCTCGTGATAGGGCAACGTGATTCCCATCGTGGTTTTCCACGACAAAAATCGAGAGGCCGTTTTCAGTTCGAGTCACTGCATTACCGGGAATCACAAGTGCATCTTCGATGGTCAATCGCACGATGGCCAGTTCTGCGATCATTTCAGGCTTGAGTCGTTCATCTGTATTTTCAACCTCAACATTGACTTCAAATGACCGACTAGCAGGATCAATGACACTTCCCGCAAAGATGACACGTCCAGTGCGGGGGGAAATTCCGGCCGTCGGAAGACGGATTTCTACCAGGGTACCCACTTCAATGTCTCCGGCATAGCGCTCTGGAACGCCCGCTGCAATCCGAACATTGCGTGCATCGACTAGGCGAAGTACTTGTGTGCCGGGAATAACCTGCTCACCGGGTTCAACATAACGGGCCTCTACTTTTCCATAGATCGGTGCTTGAATGGAGGTATAGTCCAGTTGTCGTGCGACTTGTTCGTAGACAGCTTCGGCCTGTGCTAGTGCAGATCTCGCCTGCTCCAGTGTAGTTTCCAGACGGGCAAATTCCAGAGGGCTGATGATAGAATCTGCAAACAGGGGCTGCTGCCTAGTGTAGCTGTCCTCGGCTATTCTCAGGCCAGCTTCTGCGTTATTGACCTGTGCCTCCGCCTGTGCCACACTGGCACGAATCAGTTCATCTTCTGTGTTGGCGATTACTTGCCCTATACGGACCGTTTGTCCCAGCGCCGCGATAGCTTCAAGCGTGCCGGTAGTTTTAGACGAGACAATTACATCATGTTTTGCTTCAACCGTGCCTGTGAGCTCAATGATTTCATTGAATGCGGTTGGGGACAGCCGCAAAACCTCAACGTGCTTGGTTTCGAAGGGCAAGGCGGGGGATTCGCTACTGTCGGAATTGCCTTGTGGGCTTGCACACGCAAACCAAAAGATGCAGCCGAGCAGTAGGATGTATTGAATTTTCATGAACAGTTAGGGCTATTTGTTGGCGGAAGCCAATTGTATATCTGTTTGTTTTTCGATCGGTATGCCTAGCGCGACCTCTAGATTGCTTTGGGCAACGAGAAAGCCGTGGACCGCACGTAGGTAGTTGAGTCTGCTGGTATCCAGTTGAGAGGATGCGGCTCGCACCTGCAACGTGTTTGCAACTCCCTCATTTGAGCGGGCAAGTGTGTATTCATAATTCAGTTCTGCATTTGCGACATTTGCTTCCTGGCTATCGATCTGATGATACGCTGCATCAAGGTTGCGCAGCGCGACCTCAATTTCCATTTTGGTGGCAGCAGTTAACTGCTCAAGGCCTATTCCAGCTTGGCGGGCAGCAACTTCGGCCCGCTGTACGGTACGTCGACGCTGAAGTCCATCAAAGAGGGTCCACTGAAGGTTCAACCCGACGTTCACAGAGGATTGCCAGTAGGCTTTGCTGAAGTAGGTATTGCTCCCCTGAGAGAAGGAAAACGGATTTGTCGGGCTTGTTACTGTAAATGTTCGATTATCTGGCACCCTGCCAGAGTAGTTGAAATTTGCAAAAGCGTTCAATGTGGGTAACCGGGACATTTTATTTGCCCGTACTTCATTTAGGGCAAGTCGGTGGGACATCCGTGCTTCCTCAAGATCCGGCCGCTGAAGGATCGCGTGCGCAAGCGCATCTGTTGTTGATATGGAGAGATATGGAGACATTCCATGAATCTCCAGGCTTCCGATCAGAATCAGTTCCTGCCCTAAATCCAGTCCGAGCAAATACTTCAGTTGGTCTAGACTGTTGGATGCTCGAGTCTGTGCCTGAACTAACCCTGATTTCTGATTTGCCAGTTCAACATCCATTGATAAGCGTTCAATCTTAGGCAGAATTCCATTGCTCACTCGTTGGGCAGTCTCATTGCGGGATGCCTGAGTTCGCGACACGCTTTGTACTGCAACATGGGCTTCCTGCGTAGCAAGGAGTGCTCCATAAAATGCTTCGCGAACCTGCCCAATTACAATCTGCTCCTGCCGCTCAGCGGCTTTGGATATTTGCTCAAGCGCAGTCCGGTATCCATCTGGATGAAGCATCCTGTTCCAATTAGGTGCGTCCAGGATTTTTTGTGTGATGGTAATGGAGTTCAAGTATTGATTAGCTACCGAAAACGGATTGTCGCTGGGTTCGGTAGGGAGAATACCCGCAGCATCCAGGCCACGCCGCTGACGATCAGCAAACTCGGCAAAAGTAATCGGATTAGTCACGTCAAGTCCATCTGTTCGTGCGGTTTCGTTGAAGCCAAGCCAGTCGATAAAGGCAAATCCTGAAAAAAAGTCTCCCGCTGAACTTCCTGCGAAGGGATTGGCTTCTTTGATATTTCGTGTATAGGAACTTGCTCCTTCAATGGTCGGAAAGGCGGTACCAAACGCTGCTCTGATCTGCAACCTGGAATCCTCTTCGGCCAGGCGGCTAGCTAGGAGCGCGTAGTTATTAATCAAAGCAATCTCGATCGCTTCCCCCAGCGTGATTCGCAAAGGAGTCGTTGCATCCTGAGACTGAGCATTCGTGACAGAGGCAGACAGTAGAATGAAGGCAATAGCAAAACGCATATTAGCTGGCTTAAGAGGAGTTTCGGCGTGTTTGCACATCAAAGTCGGTCAATAAAGAAAGCTGATTGGAGCAAAGCGAATTTGTACGTGTATTTTTGCAGTGAGTTGAGGTCGACTTCGTGATCAGTGGAGAAATGTGGGATCAAACAAAATCCTTATGCTGGTGTGCGTGTAAGTAATCCACAACATTCTTGACCTGTTGGGTGCTATTCTGATGACAAATCAGCAGTGCATCATCAGTATCTACAACGACGACATCGTGGATACCGACTACGGCAACTAGTCGCTTGCCGGCATTGACCAGACACCGGCTGGTGTCATGTACTATGACATTGCCTCGGAGGACATTACCATGGCGATTTTTGTCGCTCAAATCGTAGACCGCACGCCAATCTCCAATATCACTCCAGCCAAATCTTCCCGGAACGACATAGACGTTACTGGCCCGTTCCATGATTCCCACATCAATCGAAATTCGTGTGCTCTTATAATAGGCTTGGCGAATAGCTGCATCTTCTTGATCCGTTCCGAGGTGTCTGGAAGCTTCTTCGAAAGCACGCCATGTGCTTTTGAGATGGGTTTGCATGTTTTCTAGGATCGCGTCGGCACGCCAAACAAATATTCCACTGTTCCAGAGAAAGTCGCCGGAATCTAGAAATCGCTCTGCGGTTGCTTCATTGGGTTTCTCGGCAAAGGTCCGCACGCGGTAGGCTCCGTCACGTTCGCTTTCAGAGGGATCGTATTGGATGTAGCCGTATCCAGTGGCAGGATAAGAGGGCTGGATCCCGATGGTGACCAGTGCTCCAGGTTTGTTTGCCACCACAGTGGCCTTGCGAAGGATGTTCAAAAAACGATCTTCCCTCTTGACCAGGTGATCTGCCGGAAGCACAATCATGACTGCCTCTGGATCCATTGCACGCAATTTTATGGCTGCATAGGCAATGCATGGAGCTGTATTCCGGCTGATGGGTTCTCCAAGGATATTTTCCTCTGGTATGGGGGACAATTGCTCCCGCGTAAGATCCGCGTAACGCTCATGAGTCACAACCAGAGTCCGTTCCGGAGGAACGATGGGAGCCATGCGGGTCAGTGTCTGCTGAAGAAGGCTTTGTTCTTCGAAGACATTGATAAACTGTTTGGGGCAGGCTTCTCTGCTCTGGGGCCAGAATCGGCTTCCAATCCCCCCTGCCATGATGACGCTATATATCATTGTAGATGTGCTGAGTCCGATACGATACAGATTCAGATTCGGTTGCGTTAAAGACACTAAAGTGGAAGTCTCCTACAAAATTCTCCCTATAGAAGTTGGATTCGTGTG
>JAPPBZ010000041.1 GCA_026702635.1 Bacteroidota bacterium | reverse complement strand
CTCACGCTTTCTGTGACTGGTTTTTTTTTACCTTCGGGAGGAACGGCAGAAAAGCCTGTTGGTCTCGTCTGGATTGGGTATGCAGATGCCCACGAAGCATGGGCCGTTAAGCATCAATTTGGCCAAGACCGTGATCACAATAAACAGAAGAGTGTGGTTGCTGCCCTGAATATTGCACTTCAGTCATTACGTAACCGCAGCGGTAGCATTGGCTTCTCCTCAAACTAACTAGGTAAGGCTAGTTGGGCAAGGTGGAACAACTTGTCTCGCGTAATTACCAATTCAGAAATCCGCTGATGATTTGCATTTTTCATTTCAACAGATAGCGTCTCAAAACTACCTCAATCCAAATTAACCAGCGCACATGGAAATTGCGTACTTTACGTTGGTATACCTTGTTACGGGAGGTCCATACAGGCAGTGGCGACCTAACGCCAAATGTATTTCTGGGAGCCCAGATCTCTATACGTCAGGGCTTTTCGAGAGTGCGTTACAAAATAGTGCCAGAGGGAGGCAAAAAACTTGGCCAAAGTGTTGTATCATTGAACGGCTTAATGCAATAATGTAATCATGAGTGTAAAAGAAGACCCCAAAATGCGGGCTCTCAACCTCGCAATCAAAGAGATTGAGAAACAACATGGTAAAGGATCCATCATGAGGATGGGGGATTCCCCCCCTGTACAGGTGGAAGCGATCCCAACCGGATCCATAGCTTTGGATGCCGCGCTAGGTGTAGGTGGAATACCCCGTGGACGAATCGTTGAGATCTTTGGCCCTGAATCGTCAGGCAAGACTACATTGGCCACACATTGTCTTGCCGAGGCACAGAAGCTGGGAGGACAATGTGCATTTATTGATGCCGAGCATGCGTTCGATCCATCTTACGCAGAGCAACTGGGTGTAGATATTGACCAGTTGCTCATATCGCAGCCCGACACAGGAGAACAGGCGTTGAATATTTGCGAAACCCTGGTGCGCAGTGGTGCACTTGATCTCATTGTGGTTGATTCCGTGGCGGCCCTGGTGCCTGCAGCAGAAATTCAAGGGGATATGGGGGATAGCCACGTTGGCCTGCAAGCCCGCCTCATGAGCCAAGCTCTAAGAAAGTTGGCTGGCATCATCAACCGATCGAATGTGGCTGTGGTTTTCATTAATCAGTTACGTGAAAAAATTGGGGTGATGTTCGGAAACCCCGAGACGACCCCAGGCGGAAAAGCTTTGAAGTTTTACAGTTCAGTCAGACTGGATATTCGCCGGATTGGTGCGATCAAGAGTGCCACCGAAGTGATAGGTAACCGAACGCGTGTTAAAGTGATCAAGAACAAAGTAGCGCCTCCGTTCCGTAACGCTGAATTTGATATCATCTACGGGGAGGGGATTTCATCAGTAGGGGAGTTGGTTGACCTCGCAGTCAACATAGGTCTCATCACCAAAAGCGGTTCATGGTATGGCTATGGAAATGCACGAATTGGTCAGGGACGGGATAATGCAAAAAACTGGCTCAGAGAAAATCCCGACGAGTACCAATCAATCAAGGCCGCCGTACGCGAGAATTTAGGCCTCAGCGTTCCCACCGAGAGTGCGTAGTGGTTGGTCATTTTCCTGAGAAATCATCCCCGTCCAATTGATGTCAGGTGTAGCCGTTCCGGGGTGAGTCCTTTTGTTATTGCGTCGACCAAGGCTCAGGAATGGGCAGTAGTCCTCGGTGAGCACAAAACGGGCAGTCCCCATTGACCAAAGATCTCCGATATCTGCTCTAGTCGGTATGCCACCCTGTGACAGCAGTCATATCCACTTACGGATATCCGTTCCGAGGTAAAAGTCGAACCACAGCGGATCATCGGATGCGCAATCAAAATCTAACCTAACATGAATCGCTTTCGGCAACCAGAAGGTGTTTAAATTTTCCTACTCCTGAACATTTTCATTAAAAGGTACGTTTATATAAATAAGTATTTATAATGAGTTCTGATGAACGTGTGTCAGAGGCTGCTGATTGGTGCTATGAAGGCGGCTGGCGAGCCGAACCGGCTGCGCATTCTTGTGCTGCTGCGCTGCGGCGATCTTGCAGTCGGTGAACTGGCACAAATTCTCAATCAAAGTCAACCGCGTCTCTCACATCATCTAAAGACATTGGCACGGGCGGGCTTGGTCGAACGGCTGCCCGAGGGATCTTGGGTATTTTATCGAATCCAAAGTAAAGGTTGGGCCGGAAGGTTACTGCAGGGACTCTTCGCTGAATTAGAGACCGATAGTGATCCATTTACGTCTGACCTTAAAGCCCTGCAGCGGGTTCGCAAAGTTCGTGCAAAATCAGCCGCGGCCTACTTTTCAGAAATCGCTGAAGACTGGGATCGGCTGCGGGGACTGCATTATCCCGATGCAGCAATTGAGCGGGCCATTCTGGATCATATTGGGACATACCACTTTGAGCGCGTCATTGATCTTGGGACGGGTACCGGGCGGATGCTGATTCTGCTGTCCCCGTACACACAGGAGGCCGAAGGCCTTGATCTCTCCCATCAGATGCTAACTGTTGCACGGGCAAATCTCAGCCGAGCAGGGATAGGCAACGCACGCGTTCGTCAGGGTGATGCCACGCATACCCCTTTCGAGAGCGATAGTGCTGATTTTGTTATCGTGCATCAAGTGTTGCATTATCTCGAAAAACCCGAGGATGTAATTACAGAGGCTGCACGCATTCTCAAACCCGGGGGGCAACTTCTTGTCGTTGATTTTGCCCCGCATGAACTCGAGTTTTTACGTGAATCCCAAGGACACTATCGGCTTGGAATTTCCGAAGACGATATGCTGCAATGGGCGGAAGCAGCCGGGTTTTCCGTACAGGTGAAGAAATTTGACCCGCCTGCCTCACTTGATCAGGGCATCAGCGTTCTCATTTGGACGGCAACCTGGCATGCCAGTCCACCAGGAGGCTATAGCGTGAATCAACTCGCCGCTGCGGAGCAGCAATCGAAACCAGCTCCCAACGTCTCATTCGAGTTCTTTCCACCGAAAACGGATAAGATGGAGGCCAAGCTCTGGGAATCGGTTGCACGCCTGACACCAATGGCACCGCGTTTTGTGTCTGTAACCTACGGAGCTGGTGGCACTACACGAAATCGGACGCAAAGGATTGTCACCAAAATTGCACAGGACACTCCGCTCTTGCCGGCCGCGCATCTGACCTGTGTGAGCGCAACCAAGGAAGAAGTTTTACAGGTCGCAGTCGATTTATGGCGAGCGGGCATACGTCACCTGGTGGCACTGCGAGGCGATCCTCCCGAAGGCATCGGCGCAAAATTTGAGCAACATCCAGGTGGTTTTCGCAATAGCATCGAATTGATTGAGGGGATTCGAGCACATGACGCCGTGCCTGATGCCAGATTTGAAATCAGCGTTTCATGCTATCCAGAGCAACATCCGCATAGTCGAGGCTGGGACCAGGATATCGCATTTTTAAGAGCCAAACAGGATGCTGGTGCTGACCGTGCGATTACACAATTTTTCTTTGAGCCGGCAGTCTACCTGGCCTTTCTTGACCGTGCACGGGCGGGTGGGGTGACCATGCCGATTGTACCCGGTATCATGCTGCAACCGAACTTCAAAGGCATGAAACGTATTGCTGATCTCTGCCAGGTCAATTTACCAGACTGGCTGCATGAGCTTTACGAGGGGACCGACGAAGATACGGCGACGTGTGAATTCATCACGGCGAATGTAGCCGCCGAACTCTGCCACAAGCTATCAGAGCAAGGCGTGAATGAGTTTCATTTCTATACGCTTAATCGCGCGAGCTTGGCACTGTCTACGTGTCGATTACTTGGATTGAAGCCGCAGGCGGTGGTGTAATAGGGCCATGGAAAGTTCTTGCTCATTACCGGATTGTCAATGCAGTGCTCCGGCAGTGCTCTTCAGGATTCGTCCGTGGCGTAGTCAAGGGAAACAGGCTTCGCTATGCTCATTTATGTAACCGTCGCCGAAGTTTGATGACCAATCGCCAAGACCGTATTGATCAGCTCTACTTAGCTGTCAAGCAGCGCATATTGCTACTTGATGGTTGTTGGGGCGCGATGTTTCAAAGAATGGGGCTTGAAGAAGAGGATTATCGCGGGGCACGGTTCTCTGAAGAAGAATACCCGGTTCACATGAAGGGCAATAATGATATTCTATGCTTAACACGACCAGAGCATGTGACAGAATTGCATGACGCCTATTTTGCGGCCGGGGCGGATATCTCAGAGACGAATACCTTCTCCGCGACAACGATCGTACAGGATGATTACGCACTTGATCTCCGGTCCGTCACTGATATCAATTACCAAGGTGCAAAACTTGCCCGCGCATCGGCAGATAAG
>JAPPBZ010000104.1 GCA_026702635.1 Bacteroidota bacterium | reverse complement strand
CGTGCGCACCCGCCGGTTGCTTAGGTGGTCAATATCATCCAATCCGGTTTGTTCAGAGCGTAACTCCAACAGCCTGCGGATGATGGTAACAATATCTTCTTGCGTCAGCGTGACGGTTTCCGGAGGTACATTCAACCCTAGGCGCTTGTTGATACGATAGCGTCCGACTGCTCCCAGGTCATATCGCTTCTCATTGAAAATGAGTCGGTCAAGTATATTTTTGGCCGCGTCAGAGTCCGGAGGATCACTATCGCGCAGCACCCGATACAGCTCTTCCAGTGCTTCCGACTGGTTACTTGCCGGATCGCGCCTGAGCGTCTTGATCAATGTGCTGATATCCAAGACATCATCATCATCTTCCTCATGCAGCAAGTAGATCTGATCCACCTTGTAGTTCCGTAGAGCAGTCCAGTCTTCTTCTTCAAGTTCATGATCTGCAGGTAAGATGACTCGATTGATCTTTTCTTCAATGATCTCGCCCGTTGCCTGATTGATGTATTCAATCACATCGCCAGTTTCTTTGTCAATGTGCTCAATCATCTCACCGGTTTGTTTGTCAATGACTTCAACAAACTCACCTACGTCACGGGACTGATACTCGATATCAAAACCGGTTTCACGTTCTTGATACCCAAGAAGCTCACCCGTTTTTTCGTCAATCACACGGATGGGAACAACTTTCCGAGTGACATCGAATGCCAACTTCGAGCCAATCAATTTTTTGAACTCCCGCTTAAGGGTCGTGCTCGCACCTTTTGCCAGATCAAACAGACGAATGACCTCATCCGTCTCTCCAAACCCCATCGCCCGCAGGAGCGTCGTTACTGGTAGCTTCCTCTTACGGTCAATGTACGCCCACATCACATTCTGCACATCCGTGGAAAATTCGATCCAGGAGCCACGGAACGGGATAATACGTGCAGAAAAGAGTTCCGTCCCATTTGGATGAATTGCACGCCCAAAGAACACACCAGGACTCCGGTGCAACTGCGAAACAACAACGCGTTCCGCACCATTGATCACGAATGAGCCGCGCGAGGTCATCGCGGGCAAATCTCCCAGGTATACTTCTTGCTCAACCGCCTCTTCCGCCTCGTCCTCGTTTTCGTCTTCCTTTGCGGAAAGCCGCAGGGTCGCTTTGAGAGGGATTGCGTAATTCAATCCCTGTGCAAGACATTCTTCAATCGAATGCTTTGAGGCACCAAGAGAGTAATCAATAAACTCCAGGATATAGCGACCCTTGGTATCCTCAATCGGAAAATGACTCAAAAAGATTTGTTGCAATCCTTTTTCTTCCGAGCGCTGATCAGGAGACGGCTTTGCTTGTACAAAGTCCTCGTAAGATTCAAGTTGTACACCCAGGAAATCCGGGTAATCCAAAACGGGACGCGAGCGAGCGAAGTTGACTCGCGTTGCATGCTGGCCATTCTTATTGGACATGTATGCCTAGGGGCTGGTAATAAATGTGGTCACCGGCAAACAGTTTGCCGGGAGCGGTGCTCAGATGTTGCTGAGAGGGTCAAATCTACTTGATTTCGATCTCGGCACCTGCGGCTTCGAGACGTGTTTTTATTTCGTTGGCTTCCTCTTTTGAAGCACCCTCCTTGACGGGAGCAGGTACGCTGTCAACCAGTGCCTTCGCTTCTTTCAAGCCTAGTCCAGTAATCGCACGTACTTCCTTGATGACCCCGATCTTACTGCTTCCAAAGCTGTTGAGAACGACATCAAAAGCAGTCTGCTCTTCAGCAGCGTCATTCTGGCCACCGCCAGCACCCGGAGCAGCCACTGCCACCGCCGCAGCGGCAGGCTTGATGCCATACTCCGTCTCGAGGATGGAAGCCAGATCACTGGCTTCTTTGATTGTAAGGGATACCAACTGTTCAGCTAATTCTTTCAATTCTGCCATGATTTTATAAGTTTTCCGGCGGCGGTCTCAGCCGGCAAAAGCTGCGCCGCAGATTAAGGGGTTATGGCTGTTTAAGCCTCGTCACGGTCTTGCAATGATCCCAGGATTGCTATCAGATGGCTCCCCTGAGATTCAATTGCGGAAACAACATTTTGAATTGGTGAAAGCAGAAGTGTTACCACTTCACCCAATAGCTCCTCTTTGGACTTCAGAGAAGCTAATGCATCTATCTGACTCCCCTCAAACAGGACTCCATCCACGATGGCAGCTCTTAGTTTGGGGAGGTCTTGATTCGATTTTTTTCTGAATGTCTTGATTGCTCGCGCTGCAGCACTCGGCTCAACACTAATCGCTACCGCGGTAGGACCAAATAAATAGTCAAACGCCGCATCATAGCCACCGGTACTCTGCATCGCACGCTTCAATAGCGTGTTTTTCACCACACGGTACTCCACGCCAGCTTCACGCAAGACTTGGCGTAAATGACTGACCTCTTCCACATTTAGTCCCTTGTAATCAGTCACGTAAACCGAAGGATTATCCTCCAGCTTTTCTGTTAAAAGCGCAACTTCTTCTTCTTTTTGAGCTCTGGTCACGGACATCTATTTATCGAGCAACGTTAATGGCTTCCGCACACGATATTTCGACGGCGGGGCCCATACTGGTGGATAAGGTGATCGAACGAACATATGCACCCTTTGCGGATGCAGGGCGCAGGCGCAACACTTCCATCAGAAATGCCCGTGCATTTTCTTCAATCTGTGTTGCCGAAAAAGATACACGTCCGATCCCGGTGTGCAGGTTCCCCTGCTTATCAACGCGAAAATCTATCTTCCCCGCCTTGACGGCCTTCACGGCGCCAGCAACATCCATCGTGACGGTCCCGCTTTTGGGATTAGGCATCAGTCCCCTTGGGCCCAGTACCCGCCCTAGGCGGCCGACCTTGGACATTACGTTTGGAGTAGCAATCACTACATCAATATCTGTCCAGCCCTCTTGAATGCGCTTAACATAGTCATCCAGACCTACGTGATCCGCTCCAGCAGATGTAGCTTCTTCCTGTTTGTCAGGACTTGCAAGGACGAGAACCCGGATTTCTTTTCCTGTTCCATGGGGCAACGCTACACTACCACGAACCATCTGATCAGCATGACGTGGATCCACACCAAGTCGCAGATCCATATCCACTGATTCGTCAAACTTCGCAGTCTTAATATTCTTGAGTACGTCTGCAGCCTCTTGCAGTGTGAATGGACCACCCCCTGCCTCCTGAATCACCTTCGAAGCATTCTGATAACGTTTTCCTTTCCTTGCCATTGTAGCACTACAATTAAATAATTTCCTACAGATCTACTTGCCGGAGATAAGCAATGCCTAAACCGGACGTCCCGTCACAATAATTCCCATTGACCGAGCAGTTCCGGCAATCATAGCCGCCCCTTTATCCAGATCAAACGCGTTCAGGTCATCCATTTTTTTCTGTGCGATATCACGACAAGTATCCCAGGTCACGGTACCAACTTTATTGCGGATGGAGTCATCTGCTCCCTTGTTGACATCAATCGCCTGCAACAAAAGCACTGCAGCAGGGGGACTTTTGACGATGAACGAGAAGGACTTGTCTGCATAAACACTGATCACCACGGGAAGCACCAGCCCCATGCGATCCTTGGTCGCCGCATTGAACTGGTTACAAAAATCCATGATATTCAAGCCGTATTGCCCGAGTGCGGGGCCAATGGGTGGAGCCGGATTCGCCTGCCCAGCCTTGACTTGGAGCTTGATAAGGTTTTCAACGGGTTTTCCTGCGGCCATAATTGATCTTTGGGTAAGCACGGAAATTTAGGCGTAGCCCAGTGTTACGGATACAAATCAATTGGGTTCCCAATTTCTGAAGACTCACGAAAATATTTCTATTCTTCAGGAGTGATCTGTAAATAATCCAATTCAACCGGGGTTTTTCGACCGAAGATGGAGACCATCACCCGGACTTTCATCTTATCTGGATATACATCATCCACAACTCCAGAAAAATTGTTGAATGGACCATCAATCACGCGAATCGAATCACCCGTTGCATAGGGGATTTCCGGTTTATCTCCCGCCTCTCTAGCCTCATCAATGCGGCCGAGAATCCGATTGATATCCTCCTCTAACAGCGGCTCCGGATGGTCGCGTGTAGGCAAACATTTGATCGCCTCCCTCTTTTGCTTGAAGATTTGCTCTTTGAATACATGAACCAGCTGCTTGTCAAGTGCAGCATTCACCAGCATATAACCAGGGAGATCCGTTTTTTCACGCGTGCGCTTCTTTCCGCCGCGCATGACAAAGACATTCTGGGTTGGGATCAGAATTTCCCGGACCTGATCACCAAGACCTTCGTGCTCAATGGTCTCAATGATATACTCTTTCACCTTTTTCTCATGCCCCGAGAACGTCTGCAAGGCATACC
>JAPPBZ010000314.1 GCA_026702635.1 Bacteroidota bacterium | reverse complement strand
GTCTACGTGAAGCTTGCTCCCGGTGAAGATCCAGAAGCCATTCGTGAGTCTTTGTATAGCGATGCGGAGAGGTTTAACGCAAATATTGATACGGTGGCAGAGCAGCGGGATAACTGGGAGGAGGTATTGGAATTTTTCAATCAATTTCTTGGCCTGGCGGGCTTTGGTGCACTCGTGCTGGGGGGATTGGGGGTTGGGGGAGCCATCCGTGCACATGTTCGTCGTTGCCTGGATAACATTGCCGTACTGCAATGCATGGGGGCAGGGAGCGGGAGTGTTTTTTCGATTTACTTTTTTCAGGCATTTACCCTGGGATGCATCGCTGGTGTGTTTGGATGTTTTGGGGGAGCGTTGGCACAATTATTGGTCCCTTATGCCATCAGTGCATTTCTGCCATTCGAGATTGCATTTCGTATATCATGGTCAAGTATGGCTATGGGATATGGAGTCGGGTTGTTTGTAACATTAATTTTCGCAATCCTGCCTCTTATGGATGTACATGGGGTGTCCCCTTTGCGGGCACTTCGCTCAAGTATTGAGCCTTTGACACCGGCCCGTTTCCGTTTTCTAGCATACATCATCATCGTTGGTGGTCTGATTGTGATCGCAGCGGCTCAGTCAGGAAGCTGGACTGCCAGTGTCTACTATGCGGTGGCAATCATCATTGCTTTTGGAGCTTTGATACTCATGTCAAAGCTCCTCATGCTGATCGCCCGTAAGCTGACGAACCGAATTCCGTTTTATCCACTTCGTCAGGGATTTGCGAACTTGCATCGCCCCGGAAATCAGACGCTCCTGGTAATGTTGGCCCTTGGACTGGGCACATTTATTGTTATGGTACTGCTGATCAGTGAGAGTACCATTATTAGACAAATGGATACGGTGGGTGGCAACGGTCGACCGGACATGATTCTCTTTGATATCCAGAATGACCAATTGGACGAAGTGACACACCTGATTGAAGAGCAGAGTTGGCCAATCATTGACAGTTCTCCGATCGTGAATATGCGACTACATGCGATTGGGGGGCAGACGATAGAAGAGCTTGTCAAGGATTCTACCCGAGGAGTCACATGGCCACTGACACGTGAGTACAGGTCCACATATCGGGCAGAGCTTACGGATGCCGAATCGCTTACCAGTGGTACCTTCACCGGAACCTATCAACCGGATTCCACCTTCGTCCCCATTTCGGTAGAGGATAATTTTGCGCGGACAGAGCTGGGTCTGGATATGGGAGATACACTTGTTTTTGATGTGCAGGGGAGGTTGGTTCCTACGGTGGTGACCAGCTTCCGAACGGTTGATTGGGAACAGATGCGGTCAAATTTTTATGTTGTGTTCCCCACCAATGTATTGGAAGGGGCTCCACAAACGCATGTGATTACAAGTCGTAGGGAGGGGGACACCACCCCAGATTCCTTGCAGTCACTGGTGGTCGCGAGTTACCCAAACGTCACGGTACTCAGTCTGGAGGCAATCATCCGAATCATCCGTGAAGTCATGGATCGTATCCGCTTTGCAATCCAGTTTATGGCATATTTCTGCTTCATCGCCGGAGTTCTGGTCTTGGTCGGATCTCTTTTGATTGGCCGATTGCAGCGAATTGAAGAAAGCGGTTTGCTGAAAACTTTAGGAGCCAGCAAGAAGCAGCTTCTTATCATTACAATGGCGGAGTATTCGGTCCTAGGACTCTTGTCCTGTTCAACGGGTTTGATTTTATCTTTAATTGCGGGTTGGATTCTGTCAATGACAGTATTCCAACTTCCATTGGCGGTGACAGGCCAGTCCATTCTTGCGGTGATTGCTGCAGTGATCGGATTAACCCTGATCATCGGTTTTCTGAGCAATCGGAGTATTTATGATCGATCGGTACTTGCCGTACTTCGTGCAGAAGGGTAGTTCTATTCGTTAGAATGTCGAATCATATCAGTGATCGAATTAATCAGGTGCGGGAAAAAATTGCGGGTGCCTGTCGCCGTACAGGGCGCAGAGAAGAGGAGATTACCCTCATCGCGGTAACGAAGACCTGGCCTCCTGAGGTGGTTGCCGAGGCATCACAGGCCGGACTCACAGATTTTGGGGAAAACAAAGCACAGGAATTGGTTGCAAAAGCTCCCCTCTTTCCCACTCAGAACTGGCATATGATCGGACACCTGCAACGCAACAAGGCACGCCAGGTCGTCGCTTATGCCAAGGAATTTCATGCCCTTGACAGCATCCGTCTGGCCCGGGCATTAAACCGTCATGCCGAAGAGGCGGGTCGTATACTCTCCTGTTTTATACAGGTGAATGTATCTGGAGAAGCGTCCAAATTTGGACTGAACACTGCTCAAGTCGTTGAACTTGCAACCCAGTTGGGCGAATACGAGGCGCTCCAGCCGATAGGGCTTATGACGCTGGCCTCGCCAGATCTACGAAAGGTGCGTGAGGAATTTCGTCTGCTACGAAGTATACGTTCCAAATATTCACATTTGACAGGTGCAGGATTATCCATGGGGATGAGTGGAGATTATGAAATAGCGATTGAGGAGGGGGCCACGCATATACGTGTCGGTTCCGCCCTGTTTGGACCACGAAAACCAATCATTAAGACTTAATCAGATGGAGGAAAATATTCCCGACCCCGGAACACAGGTCGCACAAGTGGAAGAAGCGGTAGCTTCAATCCGTGAACGCACCCAATTTCAGTCCCAGGTTGGTTTGATTCTGGGTACAGGATTGGGACAGTTGACACAGGAAATTGATGTCGAGTATCGGATTCCTTATGAGTCAATCCCGCATTGTCCTGTCTCAACAGTGGAGTCCCACGGGGGCGAACTTCTTCTGGGAACGCTTCGGGGGGCTCCGGTGGCGTGTATGAAAGGGCGTGTACATGTATACGAGGGATACAGTGCCCGCCAAGTGACGTTTCCGGTTCGTGTCATGGCAAAACTGGGTATTGGGAGTCTATTGGTTTCGAACGCATGTGGCTGCATGAATCCCGATTATCGCCGTGGAGATGTGATGCTGCTTTCAGATCATATTAATCTACAGGGGGTCAATCCACTGGTCGGCCCGAACGTAGATGCCTGGGGGCCGCGATTCCCTGATATGAGCGAGCCCTATGATGTTGAGCTTCGCCAGTATGCAATGCAGGCTGCCAAAGCCAATTCAATCCAGCTTCACGAAGGGGTGTATGTCTCTGTATTGGGGCCTAGCCTGGAGACCAAGGCGGAGTACAAATTCTTACGGGCGATTGGTGCAGATGTGGTGGGGATGTCGACAACCCCGGAGGTTACCGTTGCCAGGCACATGAATTTGCGCGTGATGGCGGTGAGTGTGATCACCGATGAATGCTTCCCTGATACACTCCAACCCTTGACATTAGAGGATGTGATTGAAGCCGCAGGTATCGCAGAGCCAAAGCTGGCTGCGATTATGTCCGGCGTTGTAGAAAAACTTGCTCAAGGGTAATCAATGGGAGAGGGGATGAAGGGCTTTGAAGAAATTCAGCGCGTCGATGCTCATGTAATTGAACGGGAGATCCGTCAGCGGTGGGAGTCCGAAGGCATCTTTCAGAAAAGCGTTGAGCTACGCGCGGGAGCACCGACCTATACGTTTTATGAAGGTCCCCCAACCGCAAACGGGCATCCAGGTGTCCACCATGTGATGGCCCGCACGATTAAAGATGTGTTCTGCCGCTACCATACCATGAAGGGATGTCGTGTTGAGCGAAAAGCAGGGTGGGATACACATGGGCTTCCCGTTGAGATCGAGGTTGAAAAAAGCCTCGGGCTTGATGGTCACGAAGATATTTTGCGCTACGGCATGGCAAAATTTAATCAACAGTGCCGTGAGAGCGTTCTGGCCTATAAAGGAGAATGGGATGAACTGACACGTCAGATGGGGTACTGGGTTGATCTTGATCATCCTTACGTGACCTTCGAGACGAAATACATCGAAACCGAGTGGTGGCTGATCAAGCAGATTTATGACAAGGGCCTGCTTTACAAGGGCCATAAGATTCACTGGTACAGCCCAGGATCCGGCACCATTCTGAGTTCCCATGAGGTGAGCCTAGGCTACAAAGAGGTTCAGGATCCAAGTGTAACCGTTCGGTTCCGATCACTGAATCGGCCAGACACGTATTTCCTGGCCTGGACCACTACACCCTGGACGCTAATTTCGAACGCAGCGTTGGCGGTAGGCTCGGAGATTGAGTACGTATCTGTCCGATGTGCCTCTCTGCCTGAATCCAATCTGATTCTTGCCCGGGCCCGATTAGAGATGCTCCAGGAGGAGTATGAAGTGGTCCGTACGATGCGCGGAAATGAGCTTGAGGGTGAGCATTACGAGCCACTTTTCAGTTTTTTCAAGGACCAGGGCCATAATGCCTGGC
>JAPPBZ010000289.1 GCA_026702635.1 Bacteroidota bacterium | reverse complement strand
GAAGGAACCGTCATTGTGTGGCATAAGAAAGAGGGAGACCCCGTTGAACTGGATGAGACGCTCCTGGAGATTGGGACCGACAAAGTAGATACGGATGTCCCTGCACCGGCGGCCGGAGTCGTCGGAAAAATCCTTACTCCGGAGGGAGAGACCGTTCCCGTCGGGCATGTAATTGCGGTGATTCATACCGAAGAAACGACTCCGGAACCGGCATCCTCGGATTCCAGTCCGCCGCCACCGGCTGCGTCTACGGTTGAGGATACCCCTGTCGTAATGCCGAAAATGGGCGAGAGTATTACTGAGGGGACGGTCATTGTCTGGCATAAGAAAGAGGGAGATCCTGTTGAATTGGATGAAACGCTCCTGGAGATCGGGACCGACAAAGTGGATACTGATGTACCCGCCCCTGCTGCGGGGATTGTGCGGGCAATCCTGGTGCCCGAAGGAGAAACGGTGGATGTTGGAACGACGATTGCCATTATTGGCGCGGAGGGTAGTGCAAATGCTCCAGTAGTGGCACCCTCTTCTGAAAGTGCACCGGTACCTGAGCCTGCGCCAAAGCCTGAATTAACCGAGCCATCCGAGCCGGAGGGGACACGGCATTTGGAGGATGGGCGTTTTCTAAGCCCACTGGTTCGCAGTATTGCAGAGACCGAGAATATTTCCCGAGAGGAGCTGGCCAGCATCAAAGGCTCCGGGCGTTCCGGGCGGATTACAAAAAAGGACCTCGTAGATCACTTGAAATCCCGAAAAAGCACACCTTCTCCTAAACCGAAGAAGACGGTTGTGTCACCTGCCAGAAAAACGCCGACTCCCCAGGCTTCCGGCCGTGGAGGGGATCGGGTGGAAGTCATCCAGATGGATCGGATGCGTCAGTTGATTGCGGAGCATATGGTGAAATCGCGGCGCACCGCTGCGCACGTGACCTCGTTTGCAGAGGTGGACGCAACGCGGCTGGTTCGAATTCGGGAAGCCAATAAGGACGCCTTTTATGCGCGCGATAGCGTGAAATTGACATACGCTCCATTCCTGATCTACGCTGCAGTAGAAGCACTGCGTGACTTTCCACTGCTCAACAGCTCTGTTGAAGGGGACAAGATTATCGTACGGAAAGATCATCACATCGGGGTTGCCGTCGCACTGGAACAGTCGGGGCTGATTGTACCGGTGATCCGCAATGCCGGGCGATTAAGCATCACCGGACTTGCCCATGCAGCCAATGACCTAGCCCATCGTGCGCGAGCGTCGGAGCTGCTTCCAGATGATCTGCAAGGAGGTACCTTTACCTTGACCAACGTAGGGTCACTCGGGTCTTTGATGGGAACTCCAATCATACTGCAGCCTCAAGTTGCTATATTGGCAACTGGGACTATCATCAAACGTCCGGTGGTTATTGAACATCCAGACCATGGTGATACGATTGCAATCAGGCATATGATGGTCTTGTCCCTGTCGTATGACCATCGGATCATTGACGGGGCGATGGGGATTGCTTTCCTTCGCCGATGCTCAGAAGTGATTGAAAACCTGGATCCAGACATGGAGCTTTGAGACGGTTGAGTTGATACCCGGAGAGTTCTCCCATGCTAAAAGATCGCGACCTAGTCAAGACCTTGACAACCGATGCGATCCTTGCACGTGTGGATTTTTTTTTGAGCACGCTGGCGCAAGATAGATCTCAAGCCACCGTAAATACATACGGGAAGTCGCTTGAGATTTTCGAATTGTGGGTGTTGGAGCAGGGAGGGAATGTGGAATTGTCCCAGGAAAATTTGGAGAAGTTTCCGGTCTATCTCAAAACGGAACGCCATGTGAGCCACGCTACGATCCAGACTTATCTGACCGCAGTGCGGCAATTTTTTGTATTCCTTGTGAGAGAGGGGCTGTTGCAGGAAAACCCGGCCAAAAATATCAGGGTCAAGCCCCAGCCTCGATCTCTGGGCCGTGGGATCCTGACAGAGGATGAGATCAAGCGCTTATTTGAGGTTTCCGAAGGCAGGGATCCCATTCGACTGCGTGATCGGGCCATCCTGTGCTGCATGCTGCTTAAAGGCTTGTCGGAAACAGAGATCACGAAATGTAATTACGAGAACCTAGAGCGTACTCTGATGGGGGAAGAATTGAATATTCGAGGGGAGAATCGGCGCATTGTGCCGCTGGATCAGCGAACCTATGAGAGCCTGAGGGCCTATCTTGCAACGCGGCGACAACCGATAGGACCAAAGGATCCGCTCTTTCAATCACTCGGCACCCGTGAGAAGTATGAGCGGTTAAAGGTCCGTACGGTTCGCTCCCGTATGCGTAGGTTGCTTGATCTTGCCATGATTACGCGCGTTGAGGTGTCTCCGCAGAGCCTGTCGCACACGGCAATCAATCTAATGATTCAGCAAGGGATCCCCAAAGACGCTCTCAAAGAGCAGATAGGACCACATCGCTTCTACCATCGCGTGAATGATCTCAAAGCAAGAGGCCTTATTGATCCCTCTTATTGAACCTGGTTGTCACCGTGAACTGGTGCAGTCCCGCAAATGACCAGGAACTGAACGAATAATCAAGCTCAAAGCGCCGGATCTGCAAGCCAAATCCAACAGTCGTTCCGGCCATATCCAGCCGCCGATCAGATTTGAGGTTTCGTTTACGGTGGTTGTAGCCCAATCGGAGGTCAAAGGCGGGGATTGCCTGGAATTCCAGACTGAAAATTGCATGCCTGAATCCCTCATTCACCGTCGTTACTTCATAGATATGTTGCAGATTATAGACCGTGAGACCGACAAGCACCGGGATATACCTGAGCCGCTTGGATACAGCCATCCGCAAGTCCAGGGGCATGGCATCCCTTGATTGGCCGAGACTGGAAAGGGATCGACCGACATTCGTGGCTCCAATGGAGACGGTGAGACCCTGATCAGGAACATGGTAGACCAGCCCTGCATCCATGGCAACTGCGACGGCATTGAATTGAGCAATGGAGGTATAGGCCAGATGAAGGCTCGCCCCGTATCGGAATCGGGAGTGCCATGGGCGAGATAACCCTGCAGACAGTGCAACATTACTGGAAGCGAGCGTACCAGTACGCTCGCCATTCGCATCGGCCTGATCTATTTTTCCCCAGTGAAAGAATCGCACTCCTACGCCAGCCATACCGAGTCCGCCGAGGTCACGCGCATACGTAACCGTGCCGGACTGGAGGTCGCTCAGGTGGTTCAGCCATGATACCGAGAGACTGCCCCCTGCCTCACGACTCAGCAATGCCGGATTATAGAGGACGGCACTACTCTGGCTGGAGGTAGCATTCAGGAGTGTTCCACCGAGAGCGGCCGCTTCTGCAGAAGGTTCAAGCCGCAAAAAATCGAAACCAGATAGCGTCTGGCTCCGTACGTTCGAGGTTGCGAACAAACAGATAACGATACCCAGCCAGAGAGAAGTGTTTTGCTTGACCATAATGGAGATACACGAATGACGCCGTGTACCCGTAGGGGAGGGGAACGGATCCAGGCTAAATGCGTGTTAAACGCCCTCCGCAGAAGTGCGTACCATAGGAGTATATCATAGTTTTTCTCTCACCAGGGGTACATCTAGGCGGGTAGTGAAAATTTTTTAGTACGATGTTGAACATCATCAATCAATTTTTCGGTGATAAGAATCAGCGCGAACTTGATCGCAAGTATGAGCCGGTAGTCGCTGAGATCCACAAAGCGACTCCCATTGTCAAAGCGTTGTCGGATGACGAATTGCGTGGGCGCACGGACGTGTACCGGGAGAAAATTCGAACTGCCGTTGCAGAGATCGAAGAACGAAGGCAAGAGATCCAGACTGCGTTACGAACGGGACATGCACCAGACAAAGAAGAGGTGCTGACATTGGAGGACCGACAGGAGTATTTTGAGGAGTTGGACGAACTGGAAGACGAGTGGCTGGAGGTCGCCGAAGAAACCTTGGACGAAATTCTCCCGGAGGCCTTTGCGCTGGTCAAGGAAGTCTGTCGACGTCTGACCGAAAGGGGCTCCCTGAAGGTTCGCGCCACCGAGCATGACCACGCCATCAGTAGCCGCCGTGCCTACCCCGAAATTCAAGGCTCCTGGGCCATATGGCCCAATGAATGGGAGGCAGGAGGGACCGTGATTCAGTGGGAAATGATTCCTTATGATGTGCAGTTGATCGGCGGAGTAGTCCTTCACAGAGGGAATATCGCCGAGATGAAAACAGGGGAAGGGAAAACCCTGGTTGCGGTGGCACCGGTTTACCTGAATGCACTTCTTGGTCGCGGGGTGCACCTGATCACGGTCAATCCTTATCTGGCACAGCGTGATGCCGAGTGGATGGGGCCCATTTTTGAGTTTCTGGGGCTAACCGTGGATGTGATCGACGGGTATGACGCACATTCGGAAG
>JAPPBZ010000248.1 GCA_026702635.1 Bacteroidota bacterium | reverse complement strand
ATAATTCCTTCAGAGACTAGGCGTCCGCCCATCCAGACGACAGCAATTTCCGATAACCCAACGACAATCACAAAGGCCGGTCTCCATGCTGACTCCACTCGCGCAAGACCGAGCATTCGCATCTTGTAGGAACGACTTTCTTTTTCGAATGTCTGGGTCTCCGTCTCTTCTCGCGCATAGGCTTTCACCAACCGAATCCCTGAAAGTGTTTCCTGAACACGGCTTGTGAGTTGTGCGTACTGACGCTGAAGTGCCTCGCTACGCTTATGCACAAAGTGTGCAATAATGAACATTGACACGGCAAGAATAGACATTGGCATGAGTGCATAAAATGTCAATGTCGGCGAGATAATCAGCATGGCCGTAATTGCAGTAATCACAATCACAAGGGCTCTGGTGGAGTACATGATCGCTGGCCCGATGTAGCGACGTACCTGCTCAATATCACTTGTCGCACGTGTAATTACATCTCCAGTCCTTGCCCGGTGATAGAAATTGGCTGAGAGTTTTTGCAAGTGATCATACAATGCATTGCGCATATCGAATTCGATATGGCGTGAAGCTACAATCACGGTCTGCCGCATCAAAAACGTAAATGCCCCGTTTGCCAAACTCAGGCCAATGATGATCAGACCGAAAATCAGAAGCGTCCAGAAAAAATCCCAGTACAATGTGTGTTGTAGGGCAGTTGCTTCAAATTGCCGGTAAAGTCTCTCAAAACGGGGAAGGCTATCAATGGCTTGCCGAACCACGACGGGCACTGCAATTGCAAAAATTGCAGAAATCATCGTAAATAGGAGACCCGGTACGAACAACCGCCAGTAGCGTATAAAGTAGTGGTTTAGCCGGGAGAGGGATTGCATTGAAATGGAACTGGATTGACGGCAAACGCAGTGTAGGCAAATTCGGATCCGTAAAGCTAAAGAATAAGCCCGTTTTGATCACACCAAACTAATTAAGATCCATGAATCAACAACTTCGAGATATCCGCCTGATTGGAGTCCCAATGGATCTGGGCCAGGATTTACGTGGAGTAGATGTGGGGCCCAGTGCACTTCGTTATGCTGGGCTTGCAGATCGTCTGCGCCGATTGGGTCATCGAGTAACTGATTTTGGAAACATTCCCACCGCACTTCGGGCCTCGCTCGATGCGGATGATGACTATGTTGAACCGATCCGAGATACCTGCAGTCTGTTGTATGAAGAGGTTCGCCGTACACTCGCTCGGGGACAATTTCCTCTGGTCATGGGAGGCGATCATTCAATTGCGATTGGAAGCATTGGAGGGATAACCCACGATGGACCGAGGGGAATAATCTGGATCGATGCGCATGCAGATTATAACACTCCCGCATCTTCACCCAGCGGAAATATTCATGGGATGCCAATGGCGGTTCTCTGCGGATCTGGATCCGAGCGATTGACCAGCGTGGGGCGCCCCGGCCCAAAACTGCGCTCAGAAGATATTGCAATGATTGCGCTGCGGGATCTGGATGTAGAAGAGCGCCGCATTTTGCAGGAATCCCGAATGGGCATCTATACGATGCGGGACATTGACGAGCGTGGCATTGCAGCAGTTGTAAAATCGGCCCTCAACCAACTTGAACACTGCGAGAGCCTGCATGTCAGCTTTGACGTAGACAGCGTCGATCCATATTTTGCACCAGGGGTCGGAACGCCCGTTGAGGGTGGTCTCCGCCCACGGGAGGCACACCTGCTGATGGAACTGATTGCAGAAGATGGTCGCTTGGCCTCGGCAGAAGTCGTCGAGATCAACCCCATTATTGATGAGCGGAACCGTACTGCCGAACTGGCTGCCAACCTTTTGGCATCCCTCTTGGGGAAAACGATCCTCTAAGCCATCACATATACGCTGCCAGAAATTCTTTCCGTGATCGATACCTCCCCCCGATTCTCGACTCTAACGATCATCCCATTCCTCTGTCGTCTAACGATACGGACTTCACATCCTGGCATTAGGCCAATATCTTCCAACAAGCCCAGTAAACTTGTATCTGTATCCGAGAGGTGATGAATCGCCAGCGGCTGATCAGTGGGAGCATCTGAGAGTGCGACGGTCTTTGCACGAACCATCTCGAGATCCTGTGTCGGAATTGGATGCCCATGCGGGTCATGGGTTGGATACCCCAACAGAGCATCTATCCGCTCTTCAAAATCCTCGGAGATATGATGCTCCAGATGTTCTGCCTCATCATGCATCTTTTCCCAAGAGTAACCCAGGATTTCTCTGAGGTAGGTTTCCAGAAGTCGGTGATGACGAATAATTTCCAGCGCAATTTTTTCTCCAGCTTCTGTGAGCGTGACTCCCTTATAGGATTCATGCACTACTAGCTTCATTCGATCTAGGCGCTTGATCATGCCTGTCACAGATGCGGCTGACACATTCATTGCACGAGCTATATCTGTGGTCGTAACCACAACGTTTTCTTCCTGGATCAAAAAGATCACTTTTAGATAATCCTGGATGGCCGGGCTAAGCATCGTGGTAAATCAATGAATCGTAGGCTCTAACTGCTATAGCCGTTGATAGTCCCTGCCTGAAGATAATACGGATCTGGCAACGATGAAAACTGCCTGTGCTATGCTGTCCTAATCTGAAGCCAAGTCAATCGAAGGGCAAATTTTGCCTTATGCGGGTGGAGTAGTTACTCGGTTCCGATTTGGATTTTACCCGGCAAGTCGGTATGCAGGTCAATGCCGATTCCTGAACTACCTCGCCCTCAATGCAAAGCGTCACTCCACATCATTATCCACAATCGTCAATGTCCCTACTCCGCGATCAATCACGGCATTTTTGGGTTTCGAAAGCGTCACTGACAATTGCTCCTGACCCTCGGCAATCGCATCATCCACAATCCCCACCAAAATCACCCCGTGCGTAGCCTGCGGCTCAAACACGATCATCCCCCGTGATGACACATAGTCCGAAGGCGCCTCCGCCGTGAGATCTGAAGTCGTATACTGCACCATCACCACCTCATCCGAAGGACGGCTCAACTCCACACGCAACTCACCCACCTTCATATCCTCCCGGACCGTGAGGTCATAGATCGACAGAGACGGCGGCGCAGGATCATTGTCGGTGATCGTCACCGCCACGAAATGGGGCATCCCCACATAACCACCACCCGAGACCGTTGTCTCCGCACTCAGGAATGAAATTTTCCGGCTACGTGCATCAATTTCATTGATTCTCGCTAAACTCTCAGTGGGTACACTCCCACAATCTGACTCACTTAGATTTAATTTTTCAAGAATTATTGCTTCGATTTGGCTGGTTTGGCCACAAATATCTATGGTTTGAGCCTGAGAATTCAATGAGGAGAAGAGCAGTGGGATACTCAAAGAAATGTGTGCAAGAGTTAAAAAATGACCTCTCGCGAACATCTTACAAAATCGGGGGAGGGCCAATCACAAGTAGAGTCCCGTGAGCTTTACAGTACAGTTTCCGGCCTATACGATTTTTTTGTGCTTCGGGGGCACAGGCCCACAGCACTCGCTTTGTAAATAATATTGTCCAGTAGTGGACCATCGTGCCGTCATGGACAGGAATTTCCGTTCACCAAGATAGTAACGATTCAAGTATTTTTCCCGTCAATTATATTCTTTATCTGTTATATAATGGGTGATATTGGTTATATTACTGTTAATTCATGCTAGGTTATATCTCTGGACCAGAGCATTGAAGAATCACAACCACTTTATCGGCTGGCGCATGGCCTGAGACCCGGATGTTTCTTTCAAAAAAATCGAGATGCGGGCTAATGAATAAATCCAACATGGTGGAATCGGATATACAGGCGCCACGTATTGTGGCTTTGTCTAACTGAGTTACGGCAGGTCCTAATCGTATTGGATTGTAGTCTCTATTCTCACGCCCTTCCAATCTTTGGAGTAATTTGCCTGAATGTATCGCTAACTCCCTGGAGTGGATCTGTTTATATGGACCAGCTTCTCGAAATTCGTGCAACCCAAGACGGTAGCCGGACTTTATACAGCAACCAGTATCAGCAGTCATTCCATTCAATGCACGGTGCTTTGGCGGAGGCCAAACATGTGTTTCTTAGAGGCGCAAGATTGGCAGAACTATTCAAATCCAGGAAAGAGATTGCCATTTTAGAGATCGGCTTCGGCGCAGGACTGAACTGGCTCTTAACTGCATCGCTTGCCCTGTGTCACCGCGTATCCATCGCGTACACTGGATTAGATTTGCAAATACCAAGTGCTGACCTACTGTCTCAGTTAAGCTACGCAGATCTGATTGGAAATCCCCCGCTTGCAGAGCATCTCATTGAATGGAGACGAACCTTTGATGGAGAAATCCCCTGCGGCACCTATCAGCTACCTCACGAATCCGACAGCCTCCTCCAATTGCATATCGGTGAAGCCACTAATGC
>JAPPBZ010000002.1 GCA_026702635.1 Bacteroidota bacterium | reverse complement strand
CGCGACATTCAGCTTGGAAGGCTGATGCTCTACCAACTGAGCTACTCCCGCTGGGGTGGGCAGGGAAGGATTCGAACCTCCGAAGGCTAAGCCAGCAGATTTACAGTCTGCCCCCGTTGGCCACTTGGGTACCTGCCCAAAGCAAAAACTGGTTGTATAGTTGAAAATTTTTTGTTCTTGGTCTCTCAGATTTATGAAACATCATACACAGAGCTGGCGAAGGGACTTGAACCCCCGACCTGCTGATTACAAATCAGCTGCTCTACCAACTGAGCTACGCCAGCAGCAAAGCCCCATTACACTACAGCCTTCCATTATACGCAACAAATATAAAATGGTCAAACTTTCTGGCGAATTCGTCGAATTGCTTTATACAACTGCCAGGCAAGAAAAAGAAAAATCACTACTGAGATCACTCGTCCATATCGTGCCAGATAGTCAACCACGCGTTCCCATTCATCCCCGACAACATACCCCAGTACAGTGATCAGTGTTACCCAGACCGCTGCGCTCAGAGAAGCCAGAAGCCCCACAGGCAAAGCCGGCATTCGATTCATGCCAACCGTAAAGGCGATGACTGTGCGTGCTCCACTCAAGAACCGGTTCGCTGCAACGACCGTGTATCCCCAGGTATGAAGCCAATTTTGAACGCGGGAAACTGATTCACTCGGCAGCCAACGCAGCGCACGTGATTCAAGGAGTCTTGGTCCACCATAGCGCCCGATATAATACATGCACATAAATCCAAGAATGCCTCCCAGTGTACTAAATGCGATCACCGGGAAAATGGTCATCGGACCAATCGCTGCCAGATATCCCGCAAAAACGACAAGTACATCCCCTGGAATTGGAGGAAAGACATTCTCCAGCCAGGCGATGAAAAAAACCAATGTATATCCCCAGATTACCGGAACTTCCGTCGTCTTTTCCAGAAGTTCAGCAAAGAACTGTTCCATCGCAAACCTATTGTCTAGCAGATCTTGTAAGCAGA
Source organism: Bacteroidota bacterium (assembly GCA_026702635.1). Taxonomy (GTDB): domain Bacteria; phylum Bacteroidota; class Rhodothermia; order Rhodothermales; family Bin80; genus Bin80. The sequence continues at coordinate 3,448 of JAPPBZ010000002.1, read as the reverse complement.
CACACTGCCCAGGCTGCGGCCGCTTCCTCACGCCCGATGATGCCCAATTTCTCGGAGGTCGTGGCTTTGACTGATATTTGATTCAGGTCCATAGCCAGATCCTCGGCAATGACCTGCCTCATCCGGTCGATATAAGGACGCAGCTTCGGACGCTCAAGAGCGATTGAAGCGTCTACATTCGTAAGTTCATATCCTGCGTCCGATACCATCTCTTTCACTTTGCGAAGCAGTATACGGCTGTTTACCCCCTTCCAGCGTACGTCAGAATCAGAAAAATGCATCCCAATATCCCCCAATGCTGCTGCACCCAGGAGAGCGTCGCAGATGGCATGCAGCAACACGTCAGCATCCGAATGCCCCGCCAACCCCTTTGAATGAGGGATCTCTATCCCACCAATGATCAGGGGTCGATCCTCAACGAGTTGATGAACATCATATCCAATTCCTACTCTAGTACTCATTATATCAGGCTCTTTTTTCCCACACCTGCTGTGCCCATTCCCAGTCGGATTGTGTGGTGATTTTGACGTTCCACCGATCTCCCTCTACGATTCGAACGGGCTGTCCAATGTGTCCCATTAAGGCAACATCGTCGGTGGCCTGTGAAACGCCCTCCGCCTGACAAAATGCCTGCTGCAGAAGATCATACTTAAATCCTTGTGGTGTTTGCATCGCATAAAGCTCGTCGCGAGAGATTGTATTGGTAAAAGAACCCTCTTCCCCATAACGTACGGTGTCTGTCACCGGCATTGCAACCGCAGCAGCACCTGCGATCTCTGTAGATTCAATCACCTTCGTAATGATCTGTGCTGAAACAAACGGACGTGCAGCGTCATGAATCAGGACGATACTTGTGGAGTCACTAACCGCTTTCAATCCAGCCTGTACAGATTTTTGCCTGGTTGCACCTCCCGCTACGACCTGATAGGGTTTTTTCAGCGATGTAAGCATTCCTTCTATCAAATCGAGATTCTTCGGCGGCCCAACAACCACAAGACAGGAAACAGCGGGATGTCGGTCAAAAACCTGCGCAGTATGAAGCAGCATCGGAGCGTCCCCCAAAAGGCGCATCTGCTTAGGTAAGCCGCCTAAACGTGAACCCGATCCTGCTGCTGGAATGATCACAGCAACCATCAATCAGATGATCAACATGGCATCACCAAAAGAAAATAAGCGATACTCTTCTTTGATAGCAACCTCATAAGCTTCTTTAAGAAGCTCATAGCCCGTGAATGCAGCCGTAAGCATCATAAGCGTGCTGGCCGGCATATGGAAATTGGTGATCAGCCGCTCGGTAACGGCAAATTCGTAGGGAGGATAGATGAACTTATCGGTCCAGCCTGACTTGGCTTTCAGGTGACGGGACACCGTCAAACTAGTTTCTACGGCCCGGACTACAGTCGTCCCGCAAATGGTCACATTGTTGACGCTTGAATCTAATGCCCGATTCACCGAATCCGCCGTGACTTCCGGTACCGAATAGTATTCAGAGTTCATTCGATGCTTGGTCAGGTCCTCAACACCGACATAACTAAACGTACCCAGCCCGACGTGTAAAGTTATGGGGACAACCTGAATCCCTTTTTCGATGAGTTCATTCACCAGCCTGGGTGTGAAATGCAATCCGGCAGTCGGCGCGGCAACAGCCCCACGATGCTCAGCAAAAATCGTCTGATAGCGGGCAACATCTGCCGCCTCCACTTCCCTTCTTATATAAGGTGGTAGCGGTGTGATCCCCTCCTCGTCAATCATACGATAGAGCAACTCGTTATCCCCGTCACAGTCAAACCGGATCGTGCGGCCGCGAGACGTTGTGTTGTCAATGACTTCAGCCGCCAGCCCGTTGCTGAAAAAAAGTTTGTTCCCAATCCGGATCTTGCGAGCGGGGTCAACGATGACATCCCAGAGTCTACTCTGAGAGTTGAGTTCCCTTAACAGAAAGACTTCAATCTCTGCACCAGTCTTTTCCTTTTTCCCCCGCAATCTGGCAGGAAATACTTTGGTGTCGTTGACAACAAGAATATCCCCCTCTGAAAAATAATCTCCGATTTCATGGAAATGACGATGCTCTATCGTCCCTTTTGCCCGGTTTACCACCATCATACGTGATGAATCTCTTGGATCAGCCGGATATTTCGCAATCAGCTCTCTCGGATATTCATATTTGAAGTGGCTCAGCTTTAGACGCTCAATCCCCGTTCTCAGCATTCAGGTTTGGTATGGCTTTAAAGTCGTTGAAAAAAATTTGCCGTCAACTAGATCGCGGGCACGATCCTCACAGGAATAAATTTAGAAGACATGCGCAGGCTACCCTAATTCTGTCTCCATGTTCCCGTCAGGAAATGGATCTCTTTACATTCCTACAAAACCATCTCTATTGAAGAAGAGGGCTGTCGATGTGTAAAAGCCGAAAACCCTGTATTCAGATTATGCTCCAGCAGTTGCCAATCTTTTCTAACATCGCCGGCTCGGCATATGAGGTTCATTTCTTCTGTCTCAATGAATTGGCGGGCGCTGCAAGTGAAAGTCTGTCGCAGACTGATATGCATGTGCAAGTTGTAGCACTTCGGCATCTGCGTAGAGTGGCCCAGAAAAAGTGATGCTACGAGGTTGACGACGCGCAGAATCCGGCGAATCTTCCAGTACATCAAACCCATTGGGGACGCTCACACATGGATGACCGGTTAGATTGGTTATGGACAATGTCCCACCCCCAAATGTCGGAGACACAAACACATCCACCTCTTGCATCGTCTCATTCATACGCTGCAAAAGAATTGCCCGGCACCTTGAAGCTTGAAGAAACTCAATCGCTGGCACAAAGCGGTTCACCCGAAATTCATGTGGCCATGTACCTTTGCCTTGCCGCACCATTTGGTCTACCCCACCGCTGAGTGTCAGTGCATCAAATGCGGCCGCCGCTTCTACGCCCAGAGTCGTCAGCATCGCGCTAACTGGCAGATCTCTCGGAAGCGTGATTGGGATGAGATCTATGCCTAATCTACGCAGTCCATCCAGGGCTTCCGCATCCGTTTCTTTTCCTGAGTAATCGGATTCGAAAGCCTCCTTCAGATATCCAACTCTCAGAGAATTAACATCGTTTTGCAGCGAAAACGGGAACGGTGCCTGAATGGTTGAAGGATCTCGCGTATCTGCTCCCCGAATTGCCTCGAATACCAACGCACAATCAAGTGCAGAGCGTGCCATGGGCCCCAGTTTATCCATACTCCAACTGAGCGTCATCGCCCCATGGCGGCTCACTAGTCCATAGGTGGGACGATGGCCTGTGACCCCATTTCTGGTCGAAGGAGAAACAATGGACCCTAGCGTTTCCGATCCAATCGCAAATCCAACCAGCCCCGCAGTGGTGAAGGCTGTATTGTGCGTCACAACGCGGTGGTCGATGGTTGTGACCTGCCGCCCGGGTTTTGCGTTCTCTCGACGCAGC
>JAPPBZ010000247.1 GCA_026702635.1 Bacteroidota bacterium | reverse complement strand
AGCATTGGCAGGATGACTACTGTGGTGCCGTATATCCAGGGAAACCATGTGAAATCCAAACGCCTGTGCACGCAGGATGAGTTTCCCCAATCGTCCATGAGAGACTAGGCTTTCATACCCCATGTCTTCCAAGGCATGTACAAGTAATTGCAGATCTGCAATAAAATTCGCACTGTTATAGATCTCATAATCCCCATCCCGCGCCAACTCAATGCGTTGCATCATGAAGCTGATTTTCTGTCGGAAGGGTTCCTGCACAAATTGGCGCGCCTCATGAGCACTCAGACTTAGCACCTCCTTATCACGTGCTATGGACTCGTAGAGGGTCTCAGGGATTTTTAACTGCAGTTCGGAAATACTTAGATCCCTGCGCAACGAACGTAAATCCTCTAAATAGCGGGCCAATGCCGTTCTACGGTGCATTGAGAAAGTTTTCCGGGTAATCTCTGCGGTCACGTTGGGATTACCGTCCCGATCTCCTCCAATCCAGGATCTGAATTTCAGGAACACGGGCACATCTACGGTCTGATTATAATGGCGCTCAATTGCGTCAACCACATCTTTATGGATGCGCGGGATCGTTTCCCAGATGGCATTCCGCAGGTAATGGAGTCCATTCTCCACTTCGTCAATCACGGTAGGCTTACTTGCACGGACTTTATCGGATGCAACCAAGAGTCCAATTTGGTTATGGACTTGATAAAGAAGTTCGTCACGCTCTCCTGGGGTCGGTTTACTGTAGCGTAGCTGATCAATGAGGGAGGCCAGAAATTCTTGTTTGTACAAAATGGTTCGACGGCGTGCTTCCGTGGGATGTGCTGTCAGTGTCGGCTGTATATCAAGGCGGGAGACAATCTTTAAGACATCCTCCAACTCATAACCTGCGCGCCGAAGAATCCCAACTGCTTCATCAATTGAATCTACACGGCCCGCCTCGGGAAGTAGGCGTGCACGCTCTCGATTAATCCGAATAATCTCCTGCTGTTCACTTTGATTGACCAGATAGAAGAATGTTGTAAAGGCACGCAACAGCCATTCAATCTCCTGAAGGTCCAACTTCTTGATTCGCTCAATCACCTGATCTCGCAGATGCGGCTCCCGCTGCGTGATTGCCTGTTTGGTCAACTGCCGTAATTCCTCAACCAAGCCCAGTACTTCAGGGCTGGCCTGAGCTTCAATTACACGGCCGAGTAGGCCACCCAAAAGATTGATCTGTTCGCTCAGAGGTACAGAAATTCCCGTCCCCTGTGCTTCAAAGCTTAATCCCTGCCAAGAATTCATATCAAATATTTCTTGCGGCGTATGCCTTGGTGAACTTTTCGCTCCAGCCTGATGACATGGTCTCCTCTCAGTCGATCCCTTGTACGTCTATGATAGATTCTTGCTCATAGAAATATCGAACGGGGGCTAGGTTTCGAGTAACAACACGGACAGTGTTCTGGAAGGACTTCATAGGGCAATACATGTTTATGATCAACTGTCGATAAAGTGCGTCCACTAAGCAATATTTCGAAGCAAATTCAACTGGACCCATTCGTGCAAGGGCCTTGCTTTCGAGGAAATGGCACAATTACAGCAATTTTTAGTGTAACTTGATTGGACCATACCAGAAACGATAAGCGTCTTTTACGTCGTTATCAAAGCGCATTTTGTTGTGACCAAAGCGAAGTTAATTGAGGCGATTTCTGAAAGGACTGGCTTAACCAAGCTGGAAACCAAAGCTGTGTTTGTTGGATTCTGGGAAACCATTGAAGAGACCCTGGCTCGGGGAGAATCCATAGAACTTCGAGGGTTTGGTTCATTCCGCATCCAGGATCGTCCCGCCCGGAATGTGCGCAATCCTGCAACGGGTGAATCACTCCGTATTGAGGCTAGGAAAGTTCCCATCTTCAAACCCTCGAAGGACTTCAAGGATCGTATCAACAGGGGGACTTCAGAATAAATGGAGATCTGTACAGAATGCGGGGCACGGCTTCCTGCAGAGAATGACCGCTGTGATCTGTGTGGCTGGCCAGTGGATACGAACGCTGTACACCGACCTAAGGAAAATCCACCGGGACGTATTTATTGTAATTCGTGTGGCTGGGAGAACCCAAACGCGTCGAACTTCTGTTCTCAATGTGGTGCAAAACTGCAGAGTATGAGTGTAAAACTGCCGACCGCGCCGCAATCACCGAAGTCCCGTAAGCGTCCTGCCAATGTCGAATCGGGAGTTGGTATGCAGGTGTTTACCATTGTTGGGCTTGGTGTACTCCTGGTGGTTGTACTGTTTATTGCAACCCTTGTCAGTAAGCGAGTGTCGCCGCCTCAGGAGCCCACACTCTCTGCTGCACCATCAACTACAGAGGCTTCTTCACAATCAGCACTTTCGGGTCAATTAGCCGGTCGAATCAATGAGTTGGATATGGCGATTGAAAGTGATACTAGTGCGCTCTCCCTTGTGCTTAAACGTGAGAAAACTTATGTTCTGGTCGAGGGAGGGCGACCGGATATGGCGGCAGAGGTGCAGTCAGAGATTGCGGAAGAGACCGGACTGGTCGAAGATTGGAAAACAGCTGGAGACTTGTACTACGAGTGGATGGCGGACGAGCCGGAACCTCAAATACGCAGCGTTGCTGCAGGCCAGGCCGTGAGTGCGTACCAGAGAGTTTTAGATTTGAACCCCAGTGATCTTGACGTTCGCACAGATATGGCGACCGCTTATTTGAATACGGGTAGTCCAATGCTCGGGGTTACGGAGATTAAAAAGGTGCTTGAAGAGGATCCGGATCACTTAAATGCCAACTTTAACTATGGGCTCATGCTTGCCCGAATCAATCGCACCGAAGAAGCAATTACCCAACTGGAGCGAGTTCTAACCTTGTCCCCTGACTCAACTTCAATGCACTATCAACGTGCAACGATGTTAATTTCAACGATCCGAGAACAAACAAACTTGTAATGCGACTATTTTTGGTCGCAGTCTTTCTGGCCTTTGGGTGCAATCCGGCCCCTGACTCCCCGAACGCGTCTATCACAGTATTTGCTGCTGCTTCCCTGACGGATGCGCTCCATGAGGTAGTCGGGCGCTTTGAACTTCAGCAGCCGGCAATCACGGTCCACACGCACATTGGTCCGACCTCATTGCTTGCAAGGCAAATTCAGCAGGGTGCCCCTGCAGATATATTTATGGCAGCTAGTCCAGACTGGATCAATTACTTACAGCAACGTAACCTGACGATTGGTTCAGAAATTACGTTTGCACGGAATAAATTGGTTGTCCTTGGTTCGTTGACAACCTCCCCAATTACCAATCTTTCAGAGCTTTCAACTGCTCGGCGACTTGCAGTGGCAGATCCTTCGCATGTTCCGGCGGGTGTTTATGGTAAACAGGCACTCCAGTGTGCCGGGGTATGGGATACCATTGAATCCATGGTTATTCCGACTTTAGATGTTCGGGCAGCACTAACAGCAGTGGTCAGCGGGGCGGCGGACGTTGCTATGGTTTATGGGTCGGATGCGGCACTCGCGCCTGGATTGAACGTATTGTTCCAGGTACCGGATTCGTGTACACCGGAGATCAACTACGTTATTTCTGCAATCCGCAAAACGAATCACCCCGAAGCTGCGGCAGCCTTTGTTGCTTTCGTGACAGACTCGCTTCAGTTGGACGTATGGGAACGATTCGGATTTGACTCCTAGAGAGATGGATACGTTTGAACAGGAGTGGTCCATTATCCTATTATCGGCTCGAATTGCTACGGTCGCCATAGCAATCATGGTCATCCCTGGCATTATGACTGCCTGGTACTTGGCTCGTAGAAGATCTCCACTAACGTTTGTGATTGAGAATCTTGTCCAACTCCCATTAGTACTTCCACCGGTTGTCACAGGACTCTTACTCTTGGTTCTGTTAGGACCACGGGGAAAAGTGGGAAGCTGGCTGAACGAACTGTTTGGGTTGGAACTGGCATTTACCAGTATGGGAGCAGCGATAGCTGCCGGGGTAATGGCATTCCCCCTAATCGTCCAGACCTTTCGTGTAGCCATAGAACAGATTGACCCTGAGTGGGAAGAGGCAGTATCGGTATATGGTGGTGGGCGTTGGGCTATATTTCGATGGGTGACCTTTCCACTTGCGACAAGAGGGATCATCGCGGGTATTATTCTTGGGTTTGCACGAGCTGTTGGGGAGTTTGGGGCAACGATTGTCTTTGCGGGCAACATCCCCGGACGGACCCAAACCGTCCCACTTGCCGTATTCACCAGACTCGGACAGGTTGGTACGGAAGCATCCCTAGTTAGACTGGTCCTCGTGGCCGTAGCTTTGAGTGTCCTGAGCTTGTCTGTATACGCTTATTTGTCAACACGTCTAACACGTACATAGTAATTTGAATTCCATGAAGGCAATGATGACCGAGGCTGACCTCAATCGGATTAAAGAAGCGGTAGCTACAGCCGAAAAGCAAACATCAGCAGAGACCG
>JAPPBZ010000224.1 GCA_026702635.1 Bacteroidota bacterium | reverse complement strand
CGACCCCTCTAGCATTATTCGCAGTTCCTGCACTAGGTTCCAGCGGCGGGGAGGAGTATACCAACTCCCAGGTGTCTACGCCAACACTTTCAAGTACATGCACACGGCCCCCTCCTGAATAATCGCTAAGAACAACCTCCATTTGTCCATCACCATCCAAATCAACTGGGCCAGCGATACTTCTGGCACCAGAATGGAGACCAGCTATGTAAGCAGGCGCGTCATAAGTAATACTCAATATCGCACCAGCAAACCCCTCTGATTGGCTGGGCTTCCACTCAAAGTCGACCTTTTGAGCAACCGCGGGCGCTGTGCAAAAAACGAGAAGAGAAAAGAATAGTAAAGTGTTTCTGTACATGTGATTTCGTGATTTGATTACAGATGTTCAGGCTGCAGCCCAAGGCACTCTCTGACTTCGACTGGCAATCCCAATGGCTTAACGCGTCAATATAAGCAATCTCGTAATAATTGTGGCCATGCACATCCTAAGACTATGCATAGTTGCGTATGGGTTCTTCACACTCTACTTACTGCACGATTTTCAAGCAGCATTTTGATCCATCCAAATTCGTCCAAGCACTATTACCCTTTGAGAGTTCGCTAGAATTCTCTTACCTTTTGCTTCATCTGATAAATCCTTATATGATGCTGACGACTAGTGTAATCGGTAGCTATGCCATCCCCTCTTGGCTCATTAGCTCAATTGAAGCGATGAAACGCGGCGAATATGGTCCGTTGGACATTCAGGAGACGCTTGATGATGCGGTGGATATGGCACTTCGGGACCAAGAAGAAGCAGGTATTGATATCGTGAGTGATGGAGAAATGCGCCGATTTGGCTTCTTTACTGCTGGCTTTTATGAGCGACTAGATGGATTACGTGCTCTTGAACCGCTTCGAAAACTGGGGCCGGGAGGACACGACCAGCGTGAGCGCTATGAAGCTATGGAACCATTCTCCGCACCCAATGGGCTTGGATTGGTTGATGAATTTCTTTATTCAAGCACTCGCACCGATCGGCCCCTAAAGGTCACCTGCCCTGGCCCCTACACACTCGCAGGACGAATTCAGACTGGGGGGATCTATGCGGACCGCATGGCGGTGTCCGCCCGTTTTTCCGAAATCATCAATGCTGAACTGAAGGCTGTGGTTGAAGCTGGTGCCACTTTTATTCAACTGGATGAGCCATCCGCTGCAGTCCATAAAGATGCGCCAGGTAAACATGTTGAACTCTTCAATCAATGCGTCAAGGGTGTGGAAGCAGATATCGGACTTCATCTATGCTTTGGTAACTATATTGGTCGCCCAGTTGCTCATCGTACATACGCTCCCCTCTTTCCACGTATCCTTGACATTGAGGCAGGGGAGATACATCTAGAATTCGCAAACCGGGAAATGGCAGAATTGGAACTTGCTGGCGAAATTGCTGCCACTGGCCGGAAAGTTGCCGCGGGCATTATTGACGTAAAAAATTACTTTATCGAGACGCCGGAAATTGTCGCTGATCGAATTCGCCAGGTGTTACAACATGTACCTGCGGAACAGTTGGTGCTCGCTCCAGACTGTGGTTTCAGTGAAACTGCGCGCTGGGCGGCACGTGCGAAGATGCATGCCCTCGTTGAAGGTACACGCATGGTCAGATCTGAATTGGGTGTATAGCAGTTGTATAATTAAGGTGTCACGATTCGTATTGAGTGGCAAGAAACCATAGATAGAATGCCAAAAAATCAGAAAACAGGTTCTCGGAGCATGATGATCGTGATTGCGGTGATGGTCGGTGTTTCTGAGCTCGCAGTTGCACAGAACAACAGTTTCTACGCAGGCACTTTCGTCGGAACTGAGCACGTTAACTTTGAACATGCAAAAACCGTGGACAATACGGATGTACCGACGAATTATTTGCAGAGAGGAAACATCTACAGTACGAGCGCTTCAGCGAGCGAATCAGGTTTTAGTACGGGATTTCTCGTCGGCTACCGCCTAGATTTGGATCCAAGCAACACCTTTGACATAGGCCGTGAGATTGATGTGCAATTCCACGGCGGCGCGGCAAACGGTATGTTTCCCGGAGACGGACAATCCAATAGTAGAACCCAGTATGGAGAGGCTTGGCCCGACGAGTGGAATGTGAAGAGAAATAACAGCTATGGTGCGGCATTGATGTTCCGTGTGAGCCCCTCGTTTATGGTTTCGCTTCTTGGCGCGGATACCGGTATGTACATTCTCGGCAGAGTACGCCGCTTGGATGCGGATTTAACTGTTAACTACAACGGATGCTTTAATCCACTTGAACTTTGCGAGCTGGGAGAATTTGATTCGGGTTCGGATTCCCATGACGAAACATTCTACACATTTACTGTAGGCGGGGGAATCGAAAAGATGATCGGAGATCGGTTGGGGATCCGCGGCGAATTGCACCACACACAGTACGGAAAAGAAGAATGGGAAGCCTTTTCGGGGGAAGAAGCCAGGGTTCCTATATCACTTGATGGAAGTGAAACCGGATTTTCCGTAAAAGCGATTCTCTACTTTTGATTCGGTTCTTATGCATTCGTTTTTAACCTCACGGTTATCTGTAAGTAGTTTCTATTTCATCAACTTGCAGCTAAAGAGGGGTTTGTCGAATCAAGCCCATGTGAAGAATTTTTCCTCCATTCATATTCGTGCTCCAGAGATCAATTTCGTCCTAACCTTCCTGAAATTCAACAACATTGGTATCGTTGCCCCCATAAGAACCTCAACTTGATCAGGTCTCCAACGCTGTTCCCGGTCTGTATCTCTTGGTTGAATTGACGTCTGGATGAGTTGAACTGAAGCGTGAGATGTTGGGAGGAAACGACACCGCGCATTCTGCCATTGTTCTGTGATTCACCCAAATAAGTTATTGACAATCTGCCGCAGGGTATATTGACCAATCTGCTGAAGTACTTGCTGACTATCTGCCGGAGGTTTTATTTGGTATTAATTACGCCTTCTACCTGCATATTGCACCTATTTCGAGAATCAAACCGGCATTCAGCACTGAATCTCAGTTGTAAACCCGTTATCTACGGGCTCGTAAATTGACAATCTGCCAAGATTATTTTGACAATTTTCCGTCATGTGATTTGTGCGCATGTCGGAGGTTCATTGGGGTGCTGGAGGATTTTCGTACGGATACGATTAATGCGTCCGCACAAGCGTTCCGGTAGCTGCTATCCGACCATCAATCACCAACCGACTGAAATAAGGCCCCGCCGGCAACTGGGCCGCTTCCCATACAACGCGATGCTCTCCGGCCGACTGCAAACCGGACACCGGATGGGCAACCTCACGACCCAATGCATCATAGATCGTCAGGGATACTTGCTGAGCCCGTCCAAGCACAATAGTGAGTGTGGTAGAATCATTAAAAGGGTTCGGATAGGCTGGTGACAAACTCACAACTTGAGGAACATCAATTTCACCCACAGCTGTGGCCTGAGGGGATCTATGCAAGACCAAATGTGCTGGAGCAATGCCCACAGTGAATCGACCAACTTCTGACAGGTCATCCCGATTGGCAATCTGAACGAAACCGGGTTGTGTAAAGCCTATAAGCGGGTTACTGTCAAATCGACCAATGTAGAACAGGCGCTCGGTCGCATCGTAAGCCAGACCACCCACGCTCTCGGTCCCCGAGAAGGGGATGGACTCCTTGTACATGTTTGTGGTGGCATCAAAAACCAAGACCATTGCGCTGTCGCTACGAATCAGAAATATTTCTTCGCTCTCGGGGCTATAATGGGAATCTTGGCCAGGCCCACTTGAGCCAACTTGGTGGCTGAACTCAATGCGATTCAGGATGTCACCGGTCTGCGGATTCATCACGACGGCCGCGCCATTGGTTCTATCGACTATCTGAGTGAAGTCCGAATTCCAGACCGTTTTGCCCGTACAAAACGCCCAGAGATCACCCTGCTGGTCGACTTCAAGGTGCCGGGGACCATCACATCCCAAATCGATCGTTTCAATTACCGTATCGGTCCGGGTGTCAATTACCGTAAGCGTAGAGTCGCTACCCCATCCTGAGTTGGCCACGAATGCACGGCTGCCCGCCACGGCAATGTCCTCAGGCCTGGAGCCTGTGTCTACAGAGCCGGACACAGTCCGCGACTGCAGATTCAGCACCTTGACTTTGCCCGGATCCAGCTGCTCAGATACGTAGGCTTTGTCCTGACCAACCACGCTGATATATCGTGGACTGGCTACCTCACGAATCTGGCCGACACGCATGTTAGTGGATAGGTCTAATATATCCACATTATTTGATGTGTTTGATGCGATATAGCCAAAATTACCGTGTAGCGTGATGCTTTGGACGATAGTGCCAAAGTCAGAAAGAACCTGCTCTGCCTGTCTTGTTGATAAATCGTACCGTGTGATCGAGGCATTACCGTCAGAAAAATTCCCTTGGTTAGCAATGTACACACCATGAATTTCCTGCGCGGAAACAGGTGCGGAGATCAA
>JAPPBZ010000229.1 GCA_026702635.1 Bacteroidota bacterium | reverse complement strand
CCTACACCAGATCCCAACTGGCCGGAAATAACAGGTCACGGGACGGCAGTTGCAGGTACTGCGAGTGCCGTAACTGATAATGGGGTGGGGATCGCAGGTGCGGCCTGGAATGCAAAGCTGATGCACATAAATATATTCTGCGTAGAAGAGGAGATTTGTGGTGCTTTTGAGGGCATCCTGTATGCGGCTACCAATGGTGCCGATATCATCAATACGAGTTTTGGTGGATTTCCTGGGGATCGGCAACTACGTATGGTCTCACAGGCACTGGACCTTGCCACAGACATGGGGGCTTTGGTGGTGGCGGCGGCAGGTAATGCGAGCTCAAATAACGATCTCTATCCGACCTATCCAGACTCGCAGCCTCGGGTACTTTCGGTTGGTGCAACTGAGCAAGACTCAGGGCAACTTGCGGAATTTTCGAATTATGGAAAGTCGGTCGACATATATGCTCCCGGTGTAGACATCAATACGACATTACCTAATGACGAGTACACCAGTGACGAGTGCTCTCCTTATGAAGATTGTTTTCATGTATCAGGCACATCATTTTCATCTCCACTAGTCGGCGGCATCGCCGCGCTGGTGAAAACGCGTTTTCCCGACATATTGCCGGATGAGCTTCGTGAGCGATTGCGGCTTTCGGCCAAGAATATAGATGCGGACAACTCCTTGCCCATGCATGAGGGGCAGTTGATTGGAGGGCTCGTCAATGCCGAGGCCAGTTTGCAAGAGGTAGCGGTCCCGGCTGTGCGCGTCAAGAATTGGTCATGGGAGGACAGCGACGGTAATCAGCAGCTTGATCCTGGGGATGAGGTTGCGGTCAACGTGACCTTTGTGAATTACCTAACCGCCACCGAGCAGCTGACGGTAAAACTGGCACCTCTGGAATCCTATCCATATATCACCCTACTTGGTGCAGAGCAATCAGTAGGGGTTTTGGATACAGGAGATTCTACGATAGTGACGTTTCGTTTTTCAGTTGCCGATGATGCTACTCAGATTCGCAGTATACATTTCTCTGTCCAGATTCGTGACGGTTCCTTTACGGACGAGCCTGACGTGTTGAATTTCTTCAAACCACTTAATCTGGCAAGTCTGGTAGAGGCACTCCATGCTCTCTATGAGTCTACAGACGGTGATAACTGGTTGGACAATTCGGGTTGGGACACTACGGCCACTCCCACGATTGAGGAATTAAACGGATGGTTCGGAGTGCAAGTCATTCATGATGGGGTCGAAATCCTTTTGCCCGGAAATAATCTTTCGGGGATGATTCCACCAGAATTAGGCCAAGTCGAGGGTTTACGGAATTTATGGTTACCCGCAAACGAGCTTTCTGGCTCGATTCCCCACGAGTTGGGACACCTCATGGAATTAGAAACGTTGATTTTGTCATTCAATTTGCTGACTGGATCGATCCCACCAGAGCTGGGACAACTTTCAAAACTAATTGTGCTTTCTATTGAGTTGAATGAATTATCTGGATCAATCCCGCCAGAGCTAGGACAGCTTTCGGAATTAAGATTCCTGTCTTTAACTGAAAACCGGCTTACTGGAGCGATTCCAGCGGAGCTGAGCCAACTCTCGAAGTTGGAGGGTCTGCGGTTGACTACCAACCAGCTTACCGGACCGATCCCACCAGAATTGGGACAGCTTTCTGATCTTCAAACACTGGGACTGAGCGAGAATCAGCTTACCGGGATGGTTCCACCAGAGCTGGGACAACTTTCAAAATTAATAGAGTTGGATCTGTCAAACAATGCTTTGACAGGAATTCTCCCCAGAAGTTTGATGCAGTTGGATAGCCTCCAGTTTCTTGCGTTTTCAGGACAGGACCTCTGCGCCCCCGAGGACAGTGAATTCCAGGAGTGGCTGCAGAAAGTTGACTTCGTAATCGGCCCAACCTGTATCGCTGTGGCAATAGAAGAAACGAGTGGAAGAGAATCTTTACCAGAAAAATTTACAGTTCACAGTAATTACCCCAATCCCTTCCAAGAAACCACGCAGCTGACGTTTGATCTTCCTTGGCAGGCTCGTGTTCGGGTCGAAGTGATTGATGTAACTGGAAGACATGTTCTGAGCATCCCTGAGAGTGATATGATGGCCGGCTGGTCAAAGAGTATCGAATTAGATGGTGCGACGCTGCCTGCAGGGCTCTATCTATACCGCGTGATTGCAGATTCGCCCACAGAATATTCCGTGCAGGTTGGACGCTTTGTGCGAATCAGGTAAAGAGACTCGGCGAGCGCGATCCGTTTTTCGCAACCTTTGACGAAACCCATCGTTCACCACGGATCTCACGGGCTTACTATGCGGTGGACTCTACTTTTGATCAGTTTCTTGGTTGTATGCTCTGTCACTGCGCAGGGATTTGATCAAGAGCAACTCTTGGCGAACCTGCGATTCCGTATCCCTGACTTGGAGGGGGCTGAACTCACTATTGGGGAGTTGGAGCCCAGTCTTTATAGCGGTCTCAAGCGGGGTTCGCTCACGATCAATGGGCAACAGACACTTCAATTTTTGCTTTCCGAAGAACAAGGGCATCTTATTCTTCTCACGACAAATCCAATTGATGTGAGCCTGACAGAGGCAGAAATAGCCGAGAAACTTGCTGAGCAGGCAACGCAGGAAAAGCTGGTTGCTGCCGAGACTCATAGTGCATTAAGCCGTTTTGCAGAAGGTAAACCGAGTCGGGGACCGTCGGATGCCCCCATCACGATTTATGAATTCAGTGATTTTCAATGTCCTTATTGTGCGCGGGCGAGCACAGTTATCGAAGAGCTCCTGAATAAGTACCCCGAGGAGGTTCGTTTTGTGTACTTGCATTACCCGCTGGGTATGCATGATTGGGCAAAGCCTGCAGCGGTAGTAGCGGATTGTGCTGCAAGGCAGAGTGAAGCCGCTTTTTGGGTACTGCACGACAACTTCTTTGAGTTGCAGAGCGATATTTCAAGTGAGTCAATGCCACAGCAGGCCCGCTCCTGGTTACAGGAAACTGACATTGATCTTGACGCCTGGCAGATTTGTACTGTCGATGAATCCTCGGCAGCACATCAGAACGTATTGCTTCAGGTTGACATTTCGAGTGCAATGGCAGAGCGTTTTGGCTTGACGGGGACACCGGCTTTCTTTGTAAATGGCCATCTCCTGAGCGGAGCGCATCCCGTGGAAGCCTTTGATGACTTGATCGCCAAGGTCAGAGAGAATCTATAGCCTAGTTCACCCGGAGGACCTCGTCGTAGGTGGTGTATAGGCTGCGTATTCAGAAAATCAGATTCCGAGTCCGCCCGTCACTTCCAGCGTGTGTCCAGTGATGTAGCTGGCGAGTGGTGATGCCATAAGCAAAATGCCAGCAGCGGCTTCATCCGCTGTCCCTGGCCTTCCCATGGGGATCGCAGCAAAGGAGGCATCTCTCACTTTTTGGGGGATCCCGAGTGCAATCTCCTCTCCTTCAATCAAGAGCGTGTGTCCCTCATCCAAGGGACGCGTCAGCCTCGTATCAATAAACCCAAAAGCGACCGCATTGCATCGGATGCCAAATATGCCCCATTCCCGGGCGATGGTTTTCGTCATGCCGATCACGCCCATTTTGGCTGTGGCATAGTTGATCTGTCCGGTATTGCCATGAAGTCCAGAGGTTGAGGACACATTGACAATGCATCGGTGAGGATGAGGGTATCCAGTTTTCATCTCCTCTTTTGCCAAGGGGCGCCATATTTGTGCAATTGCACGAGTCAAACGAAAGGGAGCCATCGTGTGAACCTCCTGGACTTGTTGCCACTGTTCATCGGTCATCTTATGCAACATTCCATCCCAGGTAAATCCGGCGTTATTCACCAGAATATTGAGATGCCCACATTGGTCAAGTACCTGTTGGATCAGCAGTTCAGGAGTTTTTGGATTCGTTACATCGCCGGGTAAGGGCCATGCGGTATTTCCTGCTTCCCGGATGGAGTGTGCAGCAGACGTGCATGCATCTGTATCCAGGTCATTGATGAATACCTGCGCTCCCATGGTGGCAAACTGTTGGGCAGCAGCGAGCCCAATTCCATTAGCAGCTCCTGTGATTAAGACGACCTGATCTTCAAACATGATTTTTCTGGATTTATCTGGACCATAGAAAATGTAACCCC
Organism: Bacteroidota bacterium; assembly: GCA_026702635.1. Classification (GTDB taxonomy): domain Bacteria; phylum Bacteroidota; class Rhodothermia; order Rhodothermales; family Bin80; genus Bin80. Next base: position 361 of record JAPPBZ010000229.1, on the reverse strand, counting down.
TCCGTAACAATATGGCAAATGCTTTCGTAATGCGGGCAGACGCTCTTGTATACCTGGGAATACAAAAGCATAATCTTCACGATCAAACCATCTGATTTATGCTTCGACTATTTCTAGGTACTGTATTATGTGGCTGTTTGGTATCCCTCGCCCAGGCGCAATCCGGTAATGGAGGTTTAGAATACGAAACCAGTGAGCCTGAAGTCGAATCCTCGGAAGGATTCCAACCCAGCTTTAAACCAGCTCTAACCGTGACCAGAGCAAAAGGAGTAATCCGGGTTGACGGGCAATTGGATGAGGATGCCTGGAGGGATGTTATGCCGATCAGTAATTTCTCGGAAGTTTTCCCAGATGAACAGGG
>JAPPBZ010000325.1 GCA_026702635.1 Bacteroidota bacterium | reverse complement strand
TGACCTCGGAATAGACTGGACCGAAGCTCAGCATCTCCGATGAGGTGGTAAGTTTCGGGGGATTTGGGTACATGCAGGGTGAGAATATCGGATCTGGTTAAGACGGTTTCCAGATCTACAAAGCCGGGATGCCCTGCCTTTGCGAGTGGTGGATCATTTTTCAAAACCTGAAGGCCAAAAGAAGGAGCTCGCGACCCAAGGCGTCCGCCAATATTGCCATACCCAATGATTCCTAGTGTGAGTCCTGTGAGCGTACGCATCCTCAGAGCGCGCAGTCGTAGGAGTGCAGTCAGAACATACTCCACGACGGATTCTGCATTCGATCCAGGTGCATGTACGAATGGAATTCCTCGCTCCCTTAGATAGGATCGATCCACATGGTCAAACCCGGCGGTCGCCGACCCTACGAAGGCGACAGGGCTCTGTTTTAGAAGATCTTCATGAACTCGGGTTACGCTCCTGACAAGAAGTACATCGGCCCGCAAACAGATCTCTGGAGTGATTGATTCAGCATCCAGCAAATGTACATTTCCTACAGAGGAAAACGCCTCCTCCACATGCGGAATATTTTCGTCTGCCACAATGGAAAGCATGTATCCTTTTTAACTAGAGTTACGTACTAGACGGCCCGAATGTGTAATTCCCTTCCCCGGAAGAGTTTTTCCGCTTTGACATTAATAAATTATGTGTATAAGGAAAAAATATTACTGGAGCGGGTTCTTGGGGCTCTTTTTGGTATTGCTTATACCCGCTATGATCGTGTTTGCACCTCCACTTGGTAGCAAATATCTGTCGGTTCAATCGCCTCCTGCTCTTTCCATACCCTCCTATGAGGAAACGTATGCTGCTTTGCAGAATCCATGGGGTATTGAGCCTGTACATGTAGGCAACATTGATAGTGAGACCTTATGGCTGGCTCGTGCAATGTTTTCAGAGAGCAAGAGGCATGATGAGCAGGAGTTAATTGGTTGGACAGTCCGAAACCGAGTCGAAGCGAAGCATCGTGGATGTACTTCTTATCAGGAGTGTATATTGGATCCGTTTCAGTTCAGTGCCTTTCTACCAGGGCAGCCGAAGCAGAGTTATTATACCAGCTTGTCGGAGACTTCGGAAGTAGCTGGTTGGCAAAGAACGTTAGCACTGGCCTACTATGTTCGCTATGCTGATGTGAAACTCCGCCCGTTTGGCCGCAGTGTTCTCCATTTTTATAGCGAGCAATCCATGCTGGATCCGGCTCTTCCTCCCGACTGGGTAGGGGATCTCACCCCGATCACTCCCCAGCGGAGAATTCAATTGGATGAGCAAAGATTCCGCTTTTATTCGGGAGTGAAATAAGAAGGAGTTCTATCCCAGACGGACATTCCCGCAGTGCTCAACGGCCACCCGTTTGAAAACAGGGATGGGTGGTGAGATGGAGTAGCAAGGTGGTGCAGTGACTAGGGCATATAGTTAATTGTCTGCCCTTACCGGTACACGCTTTGACCAATTAGGACTCGTCCCTTAATGAGGTTACCCACTCCCTTGGAGCTGTTCTACACAGACCTGTAAGTGCAGAAATGCACAAAAACGTCGTAGGTACGCTAAGAATAGAATCTAGGGAGGCGACTCAGAAATCTGTCCCAACCTAACTTCGTCGGCAAAAACCTGGCCGGTGGGCTAAAGGCCAACGGACAGGCGAATCATGGCCATATTGAGTTTTTGAGGGTCACCGACTTGCAGTGTAATCAATTGTAGAACAATCTCGTCTTCAACAAACCGGGTCAGGCCGAACACGTATGCAATTTCAGGGTATAGGCTAACCGATCCCAGGTCGATCTTTAGTCCGCCTCCGATCTCGCCAGCGTAAGAGAGGACTTTCAGGTCATTACTGAGTTCCTGGTCCGTGTTGGTTGGCATCCGAAATACCGGACCGGCAAAAACATAAGGACTCACTACCCGTGAAGGCAAGCCCATGCGAAGAAGAAGGTATAGCTCAGTCAGTGAGACATCAAAGTTTTCAGTGATTGCAGGATAGTTATCCTGAATGCCATCGAATAATTTTCCAGCGGCCATGTATCGGCCGCCTGCGCGTATTGCTGCCACCGGACCGAGTGGGAATTCAACCCAAGCCCCTACGTGCCATCCGGTTTGGCTCTCGAATTTTGTTTCCAACTCGTTGAGGTTTATGTCCTCCAACCGCTGAAAATTTCCGCCGGCAGTCACGCCAAAGGTCTGCGCAGGCGCGTTGGAGGCCAATAAGGATCCAGCAAAAACAAGAGCTATGAGACGAGTCATGATTTTTCCTTAAGATTAGGACTGCAACCTTGTGCTCACCATTGTGGTTTCCCGCAGGGATCACCAAAAATTCATCATGCGAATTGGAATTACTTGTTACCCGGTTTACGGCGGAAGTGGGGTCGTCGCCACTGAGCTCGGTAGAGCGCTTGCTACTCGTGGACACGAAATTCACTTCATTGCCTACTCGCTGCCCTTCCGGCTCAGCAAAGTTACGGAGAATATATATTTTCACGAAGTGAGTGTAAATCGTTATCCCCTGTTTGATTTTCCACCATACGCACTCTCTCTGACAAGTAAGATGGTGGATGTCGCGAAGTACGAAGCACTAGACCTGCTTCATGTGCACTATGCGATCCCGCACGCAACCAGTGCTGTCTTGGCACGTGATATCCTCGAAAAGGAATCACGATCACTTCCTGTGGTAACGACGCTGCATGGAACGGATATCACAATCGTGGGGCAGGATGCATCCTACAGCCCCGTAGTCAACTATTCGATTAATGCTTCGGACGGCGTGACCGCGGTCTCCAACTTTCTACGACAGGAAACCTACGATGCGTTTGACATAGAGGTGCCCATTAAGGTTATCCCAAATTTTATTGATACGGAGCATTTTCGGCGACTGGAGAAAGAACATTTCAGATCAGCAATTTGTGCACCTGGGCAGAAAGTGGTTGTGCACGTGTCTAATTTCCGGCGCGTGAAGAATGTCTCTCATGTTGTAGAGGTCTTTCACCGGATTCTTCAGGAAGGGATATCTGCAAAGCTTCTTCTGGTCGGGGATGGGCCGGATCGCTCCAATGTGGAGCAACTCACACGTGATCTTGGAATTCAGAGAGCAGTACGGTTCCTTGGAAAGCAGGATCCGGTGCAGGAAATTTTATCCATTGCTGATTTGTTTCTACTCACCAGCGGGTCCGAGTCATTTGGGCTTGCTCCGCTGGAGGCGATGGCTTGTGGGGTGCCAGTTGTTTGCAGTGATGTTGGTGGGTTGCCAGAACTTGTTGAGGGCAGTGAGGCCGGATTCCTATGCCCCTTGGGGGATATTCAAGCGTTTGCGAAAGCATGTATCAAAGTATTGACTAACGATTCACTGCATGCAGAGATGGCTCAACACGCCAGAGAATATGCGGTCCGTCATTATGATACGCACTCGATCGTTGCTCAGTATGAAGAGTATTATGAAGAAATTATCGGGAGAACGGCTGCACAAAATCCGAAGATCATTGTGCCAGAGTAGCATCTTCAACAGACGCCGCGTCGGTAGTTGGGATCCACTCAGGTTGAATCAGACAGATCCACGGCGCCCGCGGGAAACAACCCGGTCATAGGTGACAAAGGAAAATCCCTCACGTGGATCTTCGTGACTCAGGGAAAATTCTGTCCCGATCAAATGTTCATAAGCCGGGAAAAAGGTATCCCCTTCGTACGCTCCATCAATGAGGGTTAATTCAAGGCGGTCCGCCCAATTCAATCCCTCCTCATAAACTCCAGCACCACCAGCAATAAAAACCTTTTCGGCTGTCTTCACACGATCTAGCGCGGATTCCAGTGAGGGACACAGTTCAATATCCGGGTGAATTACAGAATTCAGATTTCTGGTCAGCGCGAGTGTTGGTCTGCCTGGCAGGGGTTTGCCGAAGTCACGGATCAATCCCTCGCACGTTACACGTCCCATGATCATCGGGGAACCATACGTCAGCCGCTTGAAACGCTTCATGTCTTCCGGTATATGCCAAGGAAGACGAGTCTCACGGCCGATACATCGGTTCTCGCGGGCCAGTGCAGCGATAACGATCACGAAAGGACGTCTTACATGCTTTCCCAATATTCCTGCGGCATGTCTTCGGCTAAGCTCAGAGCACCTTCGGCACCACTGAACAGCGGGTCCTGAATCGGGGTGATGGTAAACTGCCCGTACTCTTCCAGGGCGGAACAGATTGCTTTTGCCAGGCCATGGATTTGGCTTCCACCGCCAGCTAAATAGACATTATGTCGCACCCGCTCCTGAAGCATTGGCTCATAGCCACTTAACAAATCAATGAGTGTCTCTGCAATCGCAGGCACCAGCGAGTCGCAGGCTCGGTGGACTTCCTCGGTTATGTCGTGTACTTCAAATTTTCCAGCAATGGGTATTTTGACTCCGAACTGATTCGATGCCTCGGACACACTCCCGTATTTCTCTTTGATTTCTCGCACAAACGTTTCACTCAGAGGTGTATTTGGGAAGCGTTCTGACAGAAGGGC
>JAPPBZ010000290.1 GCA_026702635.1 Bacteroidota bacterium | reverse complement strand
CCGCGGGCACACCGCAGACCCGCTCGGCCTCCTCCGGCGTGTAGGCCGCGTAGTGGAAGCAGCACAATGGAGCGCCCGGCGAGATTCAGCATTCTACGGGTCATTCCGGCACTTTCTCTTGGCAGTAATCAATGATCAGTTGGAAGGCCAGGGGTTCAAAATTTATTCCAAAACAGGGTCGAATCAGGGGATGACCGATCCTCGTGGTGGCGCACTGGGACGGCAAGAAAATCGTTTTCCCCTCAAAGCGTCGGAGATTATCGGCCCCGGCCAAAACGATGATGAACGTATCCTTGATTTCGAAGGCTACGTTGATGTAGTGTACACACACGAGCTTGAAAGCCAAGCCTATCTGCGGCTACAGCGACGCAGTCGTGGTCGGCCACGCTATCAGACTTCAACGATCCGTCTTGACAGAGGACCAACCATTATCGACTTGAAAGGAGATCCTTTAGATCCATACGGTGTAACTTTCTACGGTGGTTATTTTGCGTATGAACGTACAGGAGATGCGATGCCAAAAGAATTTCGTCCATGGAATCAGGGCGATAACTTCTAGAGGTTTGATTTATTTGCTACTGCTCGTACCGTGTACCCACGTACTTGGGCAGAATATCGTGCTGACCGGCACGGTTACAGATACAACCTCTCAACGAGTATTGCGGGATGCCCACGTATTCATTGCCTCGTCATTGATTGGAACCGCCACTGATAACAAAGGCAAATTCATTCTTGAAGACGTCCCTGCCGGCGCCCACCGCATTGTCGTTACCATGCTTGGTTATGAACCAGCCAGTGTAGATACTCTTTTGAGGGATGGCAGAGAATATGAGTTCGATCTCGCCCTGAATCCCACAACTGTCGAACTGGAAGAGGTGGTGGTGAATGCTCGATTAGCTCGCAGATGGCAGCGACGGCTTAGTAAATTTACACGTCTCTTTTTAGGAGAAACCGATAACAGTGCCCTGACCACAATTGTAAACCCCGAGGTGCTCAGTTTTACAAGCCGCCTCGGAAAATTATCGGCTACTGCGAGCGAGCCCCTGATCATAGAAAATCGTGCACTCGGTTACCGACTCCAGTATTACCTGAAAGAATTCTTCTACTATGGCAGTACGATCAAGTACGATGGCGAGCCATCCTTCACGGAGCTGGTCCCGACTGACAGCACCGAATGGAAGCGTTGGCTCATAAACAGGGAGGCCGCCTTCAATGGGTCTCAGAGACATTTTCTGCTTTCGCTTATGGCTGGGCGAACACACGAAGAAGGGTTTGAAATACATCGACGATTTTCCCTTGAGTCTAACAGTGCCCGGTTTACGATAGACCCAGATAAATTGCTGGAGCCTGGCCCTACTCCGCTTGAGCAATTACTGACTTTTCACGGTCTACTGGAAATCACGTACGTCAACGAATCAGAAGATGACAATTTCAAAGAGTGGCAACGCCAGCCGACCTGGACACGCCCCAGACCTCAGCGCTCCTTTATGGAACTAAATTCCGGCCCCACACTGATTGATGAATCCGGTGAAGTCATTGACCCTTATGGCGTTGTGGTGTACGGCTATTATGCATTTGAGCGTATTGCCGACAAGGTCCCTAAAGAGTATCGCTCCCCTGATTGGGAAAGCAGATAACCGGGTTAACGCCGCAATAAGATCGTATTCCCCGACTTAGAGGATCGAATTGCGGCATCCAAGATCTCCATCGCGACCATATTGATGGATAACGAGGATAAGCTTCCCTCTGGATCAATGTCGCCTCGCACAACTGCCGCAAGAAATGCGAATGGATCGTCACGGGGGCTTTCCCTGTTCGGTGAAAACTCAAAATGTTCGGGATCTGCACCGGAGAGGCCAATCGTTCCATCCGTTGCATTCTTTGCATAGATGTATCCATCCGTACCATAGACATCCATGTCTTTTCGATGGAACGGCCAGTTCCAAGATGCCTGAATAATTCCCTGCGCAAACGGATAGGTCACAATTATCGTAGCTTCGTCATCAACCTGACCATAAGGTGGATCCGGTTTGAAGATTTGCGTGACTGCCGTCACACTTATGGGCCTTTGCCCTCCTGCAAACCAGGTAATAAGGTTCGCTCCATAACAACCAAAATCTGTAATGGCACCTCCACCATTTTTTTCTTCGGTCAATAGCCAGGAAGAAAATTCCTCTCCCACACCGATTTCGACGGGCCCGGGATGTCCATCTCGCACAACCATCTTGCGTAAATCTCCCAGTGAGGCGAGAGACTCTTTGGCATAATGAACGCTTGGGTACCAGGTCGTTTCGTAATTAGTCAGTAAGTGTATGCCCGCTGAATCCGCGGCCGCCTTCATTTGTTGTGCATGATCCAGTGAGATTGCGAGCGGTTTTTCAACCATCACATGCACCCCGCGAGACGCAGCAGCCTTGGTCACAGCCAAATGATCAAAAATGTTTGTAAAGACCGTGATTGCCTCTGGCTGTGTCGCATCAAGCATTTCTTCAACGGATTCATAGACCAACTCCGTATCAAAGCCAAACCAAGCGGCATGACGCTCAACCAACTCATGATCTGATTCTGCAATCCCAACAATTTCTACATCACCCCGTGCTTCACGCCCAAGTATCCAGCCCACATGTCCATGAACGAGTCCAACCACTCCAATGCGTACGGGCGCTGATGTATCCGTATTAGAGGCATCGGTAGACAAAGGGGAAACCTGCAATACGATTGCAAAAAGTAGAGATGAAAGTCCCATCACTCGCCGCCACTCCCGTCCACTTTCCGATACGCTTGGATAAGTGCCATCTCACCTTCTTGCCCAGGATGCATGTTCCCATGCTCCATCCCCAAAATTCCTTCAAATCCCTTTTCCCGAATATGAGCGAAGACATTCTGATAATGAATCTCGCCGGTTGTCGGTTCCTTGCGCCCTGGATTATCCCCGATTTGAAAATAGGCAATCTCGTCCCAGGCAGCGTCAATGTTGGGAATCAAGTTCCCCTCTGTGATTTGCTGGTGGTATAAATCATTCAGGATTTTACACGCGGGGCTATCCACTGCACGACAGATCTCATATGCCTGAGGAATCTTTGTTAAAAAGAGTCCAGGATGATTATGTGGGTTGAGTGGTTCGAGAACCATTACAAGGCCATGCGGCTCCAGAATATCACAGGCCCGGCGCAAGCTCTCAACAACATGCGCCGTTTGATATCCCATGTCAAGTCGAAGATCAACAAATCCAGGTACGACCGTCATCCAGGTGGCATTGACACGTTTCGCAACCTCAACAGACTCCCGAATTTCCTTCAAAAACTGTCCTCTGTGATCTGCATTCCCGCTGGCAAGGTTGGGCTCACGCCAGAAAATCGTATGTGCCACAAAGACTCCCATCCGCATATCGCGCTGGGCCATTGCACTTGCAATACGATCCTGCATATCCGTGCTGCGCCCCTTCATACCATTGTCTTCCCAAGCGGTAAATCCCTGATCCGCCGCAAAATTTAGCTGATCCACAAGATCATCGCCAGCACTGTGTTTGAACATACCAAAATGTGGCGCATAATGCATTGAGAAACTGTTGGAATTCCCAATTATGGAGGTACAGCCCAAGCCAGCTGCAGCGGCAGCCATAAGAGAGGCAGAGGGCAAAAATTCGCGACGTGTCATTTTCCTGATCTAATTATGTAATGGATTGTGGACTATACATCACAGAGACGTACCGCCTCACGTAATGAGATCAACGGAGTTCGAGTTGGAATAAATTCCTGACCTACAAACCCGGTGTATCCCGTCTCCACAATCGCACGCATGATTGCAGGATAGTTCAATTCCTGTGAATCATCAATTTCATTCCGCCCTGGGTTTCCACCTGTATGGTAGTGGCCAATAAATTGATGATTGTCTCTGATTGTGCGTATGACATCTCCCTCCATAACCTGCATGTGGTAAATATCATAGAGCAACTTGAAGTACTCGGAGCCAATCTGCTTACAAAGCTCAACCCCCCATACTGTGTGGTCACACATGTAATCTGGATGGCTCACTTTGCTGTTGAGCAGTTCCATACAGAGTGTAACCCCGTGTTGTTCTGCCACTGGAACGATCTTCTTAAGTCCCTGAACACAATTCTCAAGCCCCTTGGCATCTTCCATACCGCGCCTGTTTCCAGAAAAGCAGATCACACGATCATAACCAGCCTCCGCAACCTCCCGTATGCGCTCAATGAACATCGGAACCAACCATTCATGATTGGTAGGTTCATTAAACCCATCCGTCAAACGATCTTTCCCATCTGCAACCGGCCCAAAAGGCATCGCACAGACCAATCCATACTTCTCCAGAATCGGCCATTCGTCCGGCTCAAGTAACTCTACCGACTTGAGACCCATGGTTGCTGCTGCCTGGGCCAGTTCTTCAACTGAATAATCAGGATAGCACCACTTGCAAACGCTATGGTTTATACGCCCTCTCAAATGGGACTCTGGCAACGCGCCCAGTATGAACGCTTGGCGGCCTCCCGAATTCCGCCTCGACCTCCACCTCGTCGGCTT